>JACSRV010000213.1 GCA_014879545.1 Chitinophagaceae bacterium
AAAACCGGCATCATCACTACCATTGCCGGTACAGGTGTCACGGGTTTTTCGGGCGATGGTGGCCCTGCTTCAGCTGCTACATTCAATGCCGTCGGCGGCATCGCGCTCGATGATACCGGGAATCTCTACGTTCTCGATGTGGCGAATTACCGCGTCAGAAAAATAAACCGAGCCGGTATCATCTCAACGATAGCAGGCAATGGTGTTTCGGCATATTCAGGAGACGGTGGGCCGGCTCTTTCTGCACAATTGAAGCATCCCTTTCACATCACAACCGATCTGCTCAATAACATATACATATCCGAGGTTGATAACGGCAGCGTACGCAAGATCAGCACTTCAGGGATTATCACTACCGTGGTGGGCGATGGTGTTCCTGGTTTCGCCGGCGATGGCGGTCCTGCCACACTCGCCCGGCTTTACGGACCGCAGGGTCTGGCAGTTGATAGTGCAGGGAACTTATACATAGGCGATGCCTCTAACGCTCGCCTGCGAAAGGTAAGCTCAGGAAATAGTCAACCGGCTTTTTCAGGTGGCAAGAAACAGTACGTCACAGTATGCGAAAATGCTACCGGCTTTTTGTTGGATACCATTCTTTCCGTTTCAGACGTCGATGCCGGCCAAACATTAACCTGGCAACTGTCCATTGCCCCCGCGCACGGCACTGCTACTGTATCTTATTCCACCGCTGCTACCGGGACAACATTAATGCCATCAGGTCTTTTGTACACACCCACTCCCGGATATTCCGGCACAGATACATTTACCGTTAGGGTCGATGATGGAATTACCGCAAACAAGACCACCATTTTCGTCACCGTTACACCATTCCATTCGGGCACAATCATCGGTTCCGATTCAGTTTGTGTTACCGATACTGTCTATCTTTCAAACACCACACCCGGTGGTCTTTGGAGCAGTAGTGCACCTGGTGTGGCAACCATCAACGCATCCGGAATGGTAGTAGGTGTTGCCACGGGTACATGTCAGCTATCATACACAGTTTCTAATTCATGTGGCGTGGTTTCTTCCGTTCATCCGCTGGTAGTGCGTCCTTGGTCATCTGCATGTTTGCCCGTCTCGGTTGCGACCGCCTATATTCATCCTGCAGGCATTCAGATATTCCCCAATCCCGTTGCGAACCAAATGAAGGTAGAAGTGATGTCTCCTTCCGATGAAAGCATCACCCTCCGGTTATTTGATGCCACCGGTCGATTGTTGACAGAGATATCGGGCACAACCAATAAGACGATTCTGGTGGACGAACGCTCAGTCAAAAGTTTGCCCGATGGTGTCTACACGATCAAGGCAGTCTCCCCTCATAATACTTGGGCTGGTCGGTTCATCATAAGTAGATAACGTTTGATTTTGTCAAACTATCCTCGAATAGGGTAGTTCTGTTTATATGTGCAAGAACTCGAGCTGTTGCGTCTTCTCGCAATAAAGTGTTTACAGCCACACCTTTTGTATTCCTGTCATTTTATGAAAGGCAGATTGCGGTTTGCTACACCACCAGCAGCCCCGCTTTATACAGCGTATTCATTGGTTTGTTTTCCCAGAAAAGTTCAAAGTCTTCCAGTCCCGCTGCTTCATAGTTGTCTTTTACATCTTGTAGCGTCAGCAGTTTCACTGTCGATGGCGCAAGCTTCGGCAACATCCCTGCCAGCCACAGTCCCTGCTCCTTGTTCAGTTTCACTACGGTTGTGTACCGGCGGCTGTAGAGTGTCAGCGCACATATTTCCCACACTTCGCCCTTTGCCGATTTTGTAGATATTTCTGCAACAGGTTCACTGCCCAGCCACACCACACGGGCCGTCATCTTAGGCGGGTTATATTCTTCGTTGTTCAGTATCTTCTTTATGTGGTCAGGGGCAATTGTAGTTTTCGGTGTCTTGAAGTCGAACCATTTATGCAATGGAAAGTCAAGGCACGCACCATGCATGTAGTTGTGTAGCGATTTCTTCAGCCCGTCAGAGAATAGCTCATGTTCTGCACCGGTGGGGTCACTGTGTACCACATCATTGTTGGCAAACGTGCCGTTGGTGCCGCTCTCAATTTTTACTTTGTACTTATCCGGGTTCAGCCCCACCGGACTGTGAGCTGTCATGGCAAACTGGTGCCAGAAGGCCGATTGCAGTACACCCATCGCAAACATCTGTCGCACCATCTCCAGCGAGTCTATCGTTTCCTGTGCCGTCTGGGTCGGAAAGCCATACATAAGGTAGGCATGCACCATTATCCCCGCCTCAGTAAAGTTGCGGTTCACTGCGGCCACCTGTGCCACCGTTATCCCTTTATCTATCAGTTGCAGCAACCTGTCCGAAGCTACCTCAAGTCCACCCGATACAGCAATGCAGCCCGATGCTTTTAGTAAGTGGCACAGGTCGCGGGTGAAGCTTTTCTCAAACCGGATGTTCGTCCACCAGCTTATGGTCAGCTTTCGCTTTATTATCTCAAGTGCCACAGAGCGCATCAGCGCAGGCGGCGCAGCCTCGTCCACAAAATGAAATCCTGTTTCTCCCGTCTGCTCTATGATCGCTTCAATGCGGTCACATATCACCGATGCCGTCAGCGGTTCATATCGTTGAATGTAGTCGAGCGATGTGTCGCAGAACGTACACTTGCCCCAGTAGCAGCCATGTGCCATGGTCAGTTTGTTCCAGCGTCCGTCGCTCCACAGGCTGTGCATAGGGTTGGTCACCTCAATTGCCGATATGTATTTTCTTATCGGCAGGTCGCTGTAGTCAGGTGTGCCCACCTGGCCCTGTTTATAGTCGGTGCACGCTTTGTTGTCCATAAAGGTCACTCGCCCGTCTTGCAGCACAAAAGTGCGCTTTAGCTCGTGCACCGTTATTTTTCCTTCGGAGTAGGCAACTATCTGTTCCACCGGACTTTCACCATCATCCAGCGTTATCATGTCGAAGAACTCAAATACCCTTGGGTCCGACAGTGACCTCAGCTCCGTATTGGCAAAACCTCCACCCATCACCACTATCACTTCCGGTAGGTTCGCCTTTAGCCACTGTCCGCACCTGAAGGCCGCATACAGGTTGCCCGGAAACGGTACCGACAGCGCCACAATGGTAGGCGAGTGTTGTTCCATATAGCCCGACAGCGTCGCGATAAGTATTTTGTCGATGTAGGTGATTGGTTGTTGCAGGTGTTCGTACAATTCATCAAATGAATTGGCGCTCCTGCCCAGGCGCTCTGCATACCTGCTGAAGCCGAAATGAGGGTCAACACATTCTTTGATCAGGTCTGATATGTCTTCCAGGTACAAAGTCGCCAGGTGTTTGGCCTGGTCTTGTGTCCCCATTGTTCCAAATGCATGATGAAGGTCCTCCGCCTGATTAAACCTCGATGCTTCAGGCAGATATCCTCGTTTTGCTATTAGCGGTGCCAGTGTAGGGTTATTGCCCTGGAGGAATGAAATTACATGGTCAATTGTCTGAATGTATTGGTCTTTCAGACTCACTATCCTTTTCGTGTTGGCAGACAATTCAACTTCAGAGTGGCCAACCTTCGAAAAAAGGTCACGAAAGCCTTTTTCTGAAAACAACGCTAATATGACGTCGATCCCCAGGTCCGCCTGAGCCGATTCGATACCCTTTGTATTAAGAAAACCCTTCAGATAGGCGGTTGCCGGATAGGGGGTATTCAGTTGTGTAAACGGGGGCGTCGCCAGAAATACTTTTGCTGCCAAAGGTCAGTTTTACGCAAATGTACCTCAAATCTCACATGGTAGCTTTAGATAATGCTGTCGACAAATTTTCATATGTGCCATAATCTAAGTT
>JACSRV010000069.1 GCA_014879545.1 Chitinophagaceae bacterium
CCCTTATCGCTAAGGGAGTGCAAATATAGAGCACCTTTCCGACTCAGCAAAATCATTTTCAGATTTATTTTAAAAACAACTGAGTTTGTATTTCTTTGCAACAACACTATATGATCAACTACAACTCAAAAGCGTGGCTGGCAAACATCTTCATGATGAAGCGCTCAGACACGCTGCGCCAGCTGGCTCCAAAGATAATAGCAGTATGCATCTATACAGGAGTTGTGATCTATGCAGAGACAACATTCCTGCATCTGCCCGAGAACACTCCGGTAAAACACTTCGGCATATTGCAGACACTACTGAGCTTTGTGATATCAATGCTACTAGTGTTCAGGACCAATACAGCCTATGACCGCTGGTGGGAAGGGCGAAAGCTATGGGGCGCACTGGTAAACAACAGCCGCAACCTTGCCGTGAAGATGAATGCGATACTACCAAGGGCCAATGTAAAAGATCGCTCATTCTTTATGAAACTGATACCAATGTTTGCGGTAGCGCTGCAACAACACCTGCAGGCAGAGAAGACGCGCCTGGAACTGGACACAGAACCACACCCAGAGATACCGGACTTTGACCAAAGCAAACATGTACCTAACCAAATAGCGTCGCTGATGTTCACTAAAGTGAACCTGTTGTATAAAGAAGGATCAATAACCGGCGACCAACTAATAACGCTGAACGCCGAGTTGCAATCGTTCCTTGACATATGTGGTGCGTGCGAGCGAATAAAGAATACGCCTATCCCCTACTCCTACAGTGTTTTCATCAAGAAGTTCATCTTCGTATATACGCTGACGCTACCTATTGGTCTGGTATTCACACTACATTACTTGCTGATTCCGGTTGTGGCACTGGTATTCTACGTGCTGGCGAGCCTGGAGATGATAGCCGAGGAGATAGAAGATCCTTTTGGCAACGATGAAAACGACCTACCCATGAAAAAGATCGGAGAGAACATCCGTCGTAATGTTGAGGATATTCTGCGCTGAATACCAACGAAAAACAGTATAAAACACCGCAATAACCACTAATATTAGTAGCTACTCATAGTTGCTGTTTGAGTAAATTTGCATAAAATTATATATCACAGTGTTTACTATCGGAATTTTAGAAAACGACATTAATCTGCGCCAGACGCTTGAAAACTATGTGAAACTGATCAGAGGTCAGGAAGTAGCATTTTCCTATGGCAGCTTCAAAGAACTTACAGACAATGTGGGACGCATAAAACCACCGAAGGTTGTCTTGCTGGACATACACCTCGATGACGTGAAGGGCGTGAACGTGATCCAGAACATCAAACGAATGTTCACAGGGGCAGACGTTATCATTATTACAGGTGAATATGACAGCACCTTTATCATGAAGGCTATTGAGAACGGAGCAAACGGCTATGTATACAAACCATTCTCTGCCGCAAAACTGGAGCAGGCCATTGCCAATGTGGAAAGTACCGGCAGCTTTCTGGATCCGGAATCGCTTACGAAGCTGATGACCATGATGCAGCATTCATCGGGCAAGAAATTCCTTAGAACTGAAGAGGACCTTACCCCGATGGAGCAAAAGATCATTGAGCTGGTGAAGAAGGGATTGACCTACAAAGAAATGGCTCAGGACCTGAACATATCATTTCACACGGTGAACTTTCACCTGAAGAACATCTATTACAAGATGGACGTGAAATCGAAAGCAGAATTGATCAGCCAATATCTGGACTAAACTACCACCAGGCAACACATCAGCGTTGCAGCGCATTACATCATATGCGTAAAAACGCGCATTAAAGGAAGCAATGTAAACAAGCGAAAAGACGCGTTCAAAAACGATGCAGGAAACCAGACGAAAAGCACTGATAGTTGACGATGATGCAATAAGCAGGATGATGATGAAACTGTATCTGGACAAGTCTTTCGACGTGCTGGAGGCAGAAAATGGCAGCGCCGGCATAGATGCATTGACAATGCATGGCGATGTATCTGTGGTGTTTCTGGACCTCAACATGCCGAAAATGGACGGTTATGATTTCCTTGAATCGCTTCAAGCAAAACATACACAGAAACCGGCCGATATCTATATCACCTCCTGCTCGCCGCGCGCTGAATTTTACGGCAACGCTACCAGCCGTGGACTGAATACAGACTGGGTGACAGGATACTACGAAAAACCTTTTCTGATGGAACGAGTGCTGCAGGAGATATGATAGTATGACACTGTAACAATTACAAAGGAATATTAAAAGCCACAACGCCATGTCCAACCAATTCCTGCTCACTAAAGAACAAATAAACAGGCTATTCCCATTTTACATTCATATAGACGCCAACCAGAAGATTCTGTCTTATGGTGAGCATTTATCAAAGATCATCACACTACCCATTGGCAGTAACCTTGCTGACGTATTTGGAGTAAAGCCCGATGGCTTGCTGCATACGCCTTTCCAGGAACTGAACGGCCGAAATTACCAACTGGTAATGGAACCCAAAATTGAAGACGAAAGCCCCTTCATTCTTCAGGGCGACATGCTTTACCTTGAAGACACCGGCGGCATCGTCTTTCTGAGTACACCCACCTTCAACGCATACAAAACAGATTCGTCAGGCGAAACTTTATTGCCTACCAGCAGTGCCAGAAGCGCGCTGCATACTGTGCGGGACAGCGCTGCTGATAACGATAATAACACAAACGATCGCCCAAAGAAAGACGAACGGATTGCAACGAACAATATAAAAGGGATGGCCATCACAGATGCCGCCGGTGCTATAGAATGGGTAAGCAAGGACTTTGAAATATCAACAGGCTACCACCTGAAAGAGATACTGGGCAAACGCCCCAGAGACGTGGTGTACGGGCAGGCATCTACACATATCCCATCGAGCTACGTGGATGATATGGTGAAGAAGAAAAAGGCTTTCTCATTTGACAATATAGGCTACAACAGACGAGGCAATATGTACTGGTTCAGAACAACGGTGCAGCCTATTGTTGACGAGAAAGGGAACATCACCGGACGATATTACACCTTTGAAGACATTACCGAGTACAAGATGAACGAAGACGCATATCGGCATAGCATAGATATGTGGAAGTTCGCGATCAACTCGTCGGGCGATGAGGTGTGGGCTTTTGATGTGGAGAACAACAGCATGAAAACATCGCTGAAGTTCAGGGAAATGATAGGCATGGAAGACGAAGACGAGATCAGCTTCGATGACCTGGCTCACAAAATGCATCCCGATGACTACCGACGTTACAGCAAAGAAATAATCCCTGCACTCACAGCCAGCGATCCATCGTTCTCGTTTGACTGCAGATTGCAGAATAAAGAGGGCAAATACCGGTACTACAAAATACGAGGGAAGGTGATGGAGTTTGACGATGATGGAGTGCCGATACTCTATTTCGGCACCCTCGCCGACATCAACAAAGAGAAGGAAAAGGACATAGAGTTGCAAAAGGCTGCGTCGAGGATGGAAGCCCTGCTGAAGACGATCAACTATGGTATCATACTCGAAAATGAGAACAGGGAGCTCACTCTGATAAGCAATGGAGTGTACGATATCTTCCCGATACCATACCCCGCCGAGCAACTGATCGGATACAATTGTGCGAACCTGGCAACCGACCTTGCCCACCTATTTACCCCCGAAACAAGATTTGCGGCGCGGATAGATGAATTACTGGCTGAAAGGAAGGCCGTGTTTGATGAAATAATGTACATGGCCGATGGCCGCATTCTGGAACGCGACTACATACCTATCTACATAAACAATGAGTATTACGGCCACCTGTGGAAGTACAAAGACATTACCGACAGGAAAACGCTGGAACAGCAATTGCGCACATCGGAAGCACGCCTTACGTCGCTGATGAACAACTTCAATCAGGCGATCATGTTTGAGGACCGTGACCAGACAGTACTTTTCGCCAACGAGACGTTCCGAAGTATTCTGACCAATGCAGGTCTTGGCGGTGAAATAGTGGGCAAAAAATCGATGCCCCTGCTGGACGAGTTCAAATATTTCTTTGATCAACCGGATGCTGAAGTGGAACGCGTGAGAGAACTGGTGCGCACCAAGAAACCATCAAACAATGATCTGCTCAAAGACAAGTTTGGCAGGACCTACAAACGCCAGTTCATTCCGGTGATAGCGGGTAATGAAGAATCAGGATTTCTGTGGGTATACGACGACATTACCGAAACAATTGAAGCCAGCCGAAAACTGGTGGAGCAGAAAGAATACTACCATAGGATATTGCACGAACTGCCTTCCGACATCGTCATCCTGACGCCTGAGCATAGATTCGTATTTGCCAACAAAGCCGCGGTGAAGAACGACGATGTTCGCGAGTGGATAATTGGCAAAACGATGTATGAGTACTACCAGTTTCGCAAGATAGACAGGGCATTTGTAGACAAACGAACGGCTATGTTCGCAGAGGTACTATCCACTAAAAAAAGCACTTCTACGGTAGACGTTTACAACAATCCTGACGGAACACAGAAGTATATACTTAGGGTTCTTTCACCCTTCCTGGCAAAGGACAATACGGTAACAGAGGTAATAGGCTATGGCATAGACATTACCGACCAGGTACGAAACGAAAAAATAGCCGAGCTGCAGGAAAAACGTGTACGTGACCTACTGAACTTTACCAGCGACGGCATTTTCACCTGTGATGGTGATCTTAAACTAACGTTCTTCAACCCGTCATTCGCCCGCATACTTGATGTTCAGGACGACCCCACAAACCCGAGTCTGAACCTCAAGGATCTTCTGGGTGAGAATGAAAAACAGGTCATTCATCACCTTCTGGGCTCGCTAACAAGCACAGAAGACATTCAGGCAGGCAATGTCTCCATTACAAGATCGGGAGCAAGGAAATACCTGGAGATCTCGTTCATGAAAGCGCTTGAGACTTCGGCAAACCTCTACATTGGCAAGATAACAGACGTCACAGAGCGCGTGAACAAAGAGAAAAACCTGAACCAGATGATCGAGAAAGAGCGTGAGCTGAACAACTCTAAGTCTCAGTTCATACGGATCACTTCGCACGAGCTACGCACGCCACTTGCCATCATCCAAGCGAATGTAGAGATACTGCAGCTGGCCAAAACACTGCCACCAGAGAAAGCGATGCAGATAAAAGACGATGAGATGCTCTCGCGCATGGCGAAAGAAGTGACGCACATGACCGAAACACTGAACCAGCTGTTGATGATAAGCCGTATTGAGAATGGCAAAATTGAGTACGCGCCGCAAATGGTGAACCTGAATTTCTACCTGAACGAGATCAATAAGGAATTGTACTCACCTCACAGCGATGGCAGAAGGCTGGAGATATCGCTGCCTGCGGAGTCAATAAAACAGAGAATTGACCCCAAGCTGATGCGGCACGCAATAGTGAACCTGGTGAACAATGCATTCAAGTATTCTACCGGCAAACAGCCCCCCACACTCTCTTTGACGCAGACCGATTCAGAAATACGTATCGACATTGAGGACCATGGCATCGGCATACCTGAAGAAGACAAAGAAAAGTTGTTTACCACCTTCTTCCGTGCATCTAACACAGGGGTGATACACGGATCAGGTATAGGGCTTACCATAGTGGAATACGTAGTGAATATGCACGGTGGCAAAATCGCTTTTACGAGCGAACAAGGTAAGGGTTCGGTATTCTCGATAATACTTTCCAAGCAAGAAGAAATAAATAATGAAGAAAATACTGGTGATAGAAGATGAGCTGGCACTCAGAGAGTCTATAAAGCTCATTATTGAAGTAAATAACTTTGTTGCGCTCACAGCAGCAAACGGTACTGAAGGCTTGAACCTGCTGCAGAATCGCGGCGACGAGATAGACCTGATACTGTGCGACATCAATATGCCGGACATATCCGGCTACGACATATTGCGCGAAGTAAAGGCCCACCCCACCCTGTATAAAGTACCATTTGTGTTCCTTACGGCATTTGCCGACAAAACGGAGGTGCGAAAAGGAATGGATATGGGTGCCGACGACTACCTCACAAAGCCATTCGCTATCAAGGACCTGATCAATGCGATCAACTCCCGCATTGAGCTGAGTACAATAAAAGAATCTAAATACCGTGAGGAGATCAATAAGAGCTG
This sequence comes from Chitinophagaceae bacterium, assembly GCA_014879545.1. Lineage (GTDB taxonomy): Bacteria > Bacteroidota > Bacteroidia > Chitinophagales > Chitinophagaceae > Nemorincola. The sequence goes on from JACSRV010000069.1 coordinate 6,135, forward strand.
GATCTCTATCCTGAATACCAACTTCAGGCAGGACTTCTATACGCCACTCAACGGCATACTGAACGCAACACACTTCCTCGGCAACACACAACAACCTGTCGACGCGGCTACCTTCCGCACCACAATGCGGAATATCTACTTCTCCAGCTTCAGAATGTACCGGGACACCAGAAATCTGATGTTGTATTCTATGATGAATACAGGCCAGAAGCTGGTTCACGAGAATACGCTGTTCAGTACCGACCTTAATTCTGTGCTCAAAGACATCATGTCCTACTATGATGTGGCATTGGAGAACAGCGACATGATGCTGTTCAGGGAAATAGAGCGCGTGGACGTGCTGACACACGACACAGAACTGATCAGCGTTCTTTTTACCGAACTGATTGACAATACGATCAAATTCAGCACGCCCGGTCATGCACCTGTGATAAGACTATATGCCGACGGCAATCATTTCTATTTCAGCGCGGAGAACCATTGTGCTTTTGTGCCACAGTTCACACTCGGCAATGTGAGTGCGTTCACCAAGTTTCACAAAGACGAATCACTGAACGGACTGGGAATTGGCCTCTATATCTGCAAAGCACTATGCAAGATGTTCGACTATTCGCTAAAAATGAAGGTTGAGGAGCACAAAGTGACGTTCATGGTGACTAATAGCGTGGGCTATACCGATGAAGAGTAACATATGAGCGGGTTGGCGTTTGGTGAACAATGTGTACTTTTGCCACCCATAAAACAATAATATCATTATATGCAAACAACGATAACTAATGTAACGGTAATAGGGTCGGGAACGATGGGGAACGGTATCTGCCATGTATTTGCGCAGAGCGGCTTTAATGTGAGCATGATGGACATAAAGCAGGAAGCGCTGGACCGTGCTATTGCCACCATCGGCAAGAACATGGACAGGCAGGTAGCAAAGGGCAGCCTTTCTGAAGAAGCGAAACAGCAGGCGCTGGGCCGCATTGCCACTTTTACCGACATGGCAGAGGCCGTGAAGAACGCCGACCTGGTGGTAGAAGCCGCAACTGAGAACGTGGACCTGAAATTGAACATCTTCCGCCAGTTGGACGCGCTTTGCCCTGCAGACTGCATCCTGGCATCTAATACGTCTTCTATTTCCATCACCAAGATAGCGTCAGTTACAAAACGTGCTGATAAGGTGATAGGCATGCACTTCATGAATCCTGTACCTGTAATGAAATTGGTAGAGGTGATAAACGGCTATGGTACATCTGCCGCAGTGACCCGCCTGATCTATGATATGTCTGAGAAGCTGGGTAAGGTGCCATGTGTGGCCAACGACTACCCCGGCTTTGTGGCCAACCGTATACTGATGCCTATGATCAATGAGGCCATCATTACGCTGCAGGAAGGCGTGGCCGGTGTTGCTGAGATCGATACGATCATGAAGTTGGGAATGGCGCACCCTATGGGTCCGCTGCAACTGGCCGACTTCATTGGTTTGGATACCTGCCTTTCTATCCTTAACGTGCTGCACAGTGGCATAGGAAATCCTAAGTACGCTCCCGCTACCCTGCTGGTAAATATGGTACAGGCCGGCTATCTGGGTGCTAAATCGGGCGAAGGCTTCTACAAGTACACAGCAGGTAGCAAAGACCTGGTGGTAAGCCCGATGTTCTCTAAGAAAGAGTGGTAATTGTCATCTGTTTTGTAAAACACATAAAGCGGCTATTATAGCCGCTTTATTATTTCAAATGTTCTTCATACAATTATTCGTAACTTGCAATTAAAGTTTGACTAGATGAAGCACAAAATTGTGACGCTTTACCTCTTACTATTGAGCACCTTCTCTCAAGCACAAAGCGGCTCATCGACGACGTCATACCAATCTTTTCAGCCACCCCTAATAGCAGATAACCCTCGTCTTGGTTATTTTGCTGAACTAACGAAATGGAATTTACTTAGAAAAAACCCGATTTACTGGTGCATGAATTGTACAGAAGAATTTCCGTTTGCATCAGCATTTGGATCATCCGGGCAAGACTTTCCACACTACCCACGGCCAATTCATCTAATTGACTGCGTACCTGTGAATTTGAATGAGCCGTATGCAACACTACAAAATTTCGAATGCATCGGATCGCAAGTTGAACTTGGAGCAATTCCCCATTACTCTTTTCTCAGTCGTCAGGATCTCGACGTTATGCCCTATTCTAGGATTGAGGAAATTGTCAGGTCCATAACAAACACTGGAAGTACAATTCAAAGTGTGCCGCTGCACGTAAAAAACAACTACGATCAATCAATGATGTATGTCGTTGACGGAGTTGTGATTGCGCGCTAAATTATGAGTACTTCACTTCCTTGGGCAGGAACATGCCCGCATTACCGCCGTTGCGGATCACGTCGCGAACAAGGGTGGATGATATAGTTGAGTATAATGGAGAGCATGTAAGGAACACCGTTTCAATATCCGGAGCCAACATGCGGTTCATGTCAGCAATTGCTTTCTCGTACTCAAAATCAGCAATGTATCTGATACCTCTGAGAATGTAATGCGCGTTTACTTTGCGGCAGAAATCAACGGTGAGCCCCTCGTAACCGGTCACTTCCACACGGGGATCATTGGCAAATATCTCACTGATCCACTTTGTACGCTGCTCTAAAGTGAACATCGGCTGCTTGGACGAGTTGATACCCACGCCTATGATCAGTTTGTCGAACATGGATACCGCCCTTTCTATAACATCGACGTGACCCAGAGTGACCGGATCGAAGGTGCCGGGAAACAAACAAATACGTTCCATTCGTTAAGATGGTTGAGTGAAAAACGAAAAAACTGTGGTACCGTAGTTCTTCATACGTGAGAATCGCGGGTGCTTCTGATAATCGTTTCGGGGCGTATGCTCCAATACAAATGTGCCACCGGGTGCCAGCAGTTCCTTTTCAAACACAAGGATAGGCAGGTCATCGATAGTTTCCAGCGCATAAGGCGGTCCCGCAAAAATGAAGTCATACTTACCGGTATGCTGCTTCAGGAATTTGAACACATCGTTCTTGATAACGTGCACCTTATCCTGTATACCCAGTTCCTTTACGGTCTTCTTTATAAAATCTATGGTCACCCCGTCGCGCTCTACAATAGTGAGGTCGGCGGCACCACGAGAGGCGAGCTCATAGGTAATAGAACCCGTCCCCCCGAAAATGTCAAGTGTAACCATTCCTTCAAGGTCCAGACTGTTGTTCAACATGTTGAACAGACCCTCCTTGGCCACCTCGGTAGTGGGCCGGGCGGGTATCTTAGTCGGCGGATTGAACCTGCGCCCTCCAAACTCTCCTCCTACAATACGCATGCTAACAATTGATTGGCAAGGCACACAGCCGGATCCCACCGCGACTGGATGGCACGACCGTTGCCTGATTTTACTGAAGGGAAATAACGGGTCAACTCATTGATGACATCATACTCGCTGCCGGAAACAGTGGTACATGCCAGATGCAGCTTAGCCGCGTCGATATAATTCTCCTTGCAAAGATTTTTGAAGGTATAGGCAATATCTTCGGCACAGGTATAGTCGAATACCTGATACCAAAGTAATTGACTATAGTTGTGCAGGGTGGCAAAAACCTGATCTCGCGTAATGAAACATTGCAAATGCAGGCTCTGTGTATCACTATGTTCCAGTTGATACTCTTGAAGCGGCAGTACCGTGGCGCGTTTGAAGTTGATCTTCACCAACTCAACAATATTCAGCGGAAAAGCCTGCAATAATTGGGCTTTATCATTCTCCATGGCGAAAGCTGCAACACGATCAGAATGCTCTACGAAATGGATCTTGCGCAACCATGCCTCGGCATCCGCTGCTGCGTATAACTCGTCCGGAACCACGAGGTTTTTGTCGCCCGCCAGAAACACCCCCTTCACCTTCTCTCGCACGGCAAGCAAGGGCTCACTTGCAAAAAGCTGCTCAAAGAAATCGAGTTCCCAAACCGGTCGGGTCGATGAATACTCTGAGTAGTGTATGGTCAACAGTTCTTTCGTAATGCTGAAACCGGCAACAAATACACCACGCTGCACCAACACACACAGCACCAATGCCACACCCGACGAGATCGCCTCATCCTCGCGCACATTGTATACCTGTTCTGTGTTTCCTGTATTTAATTTATCTGCCATTAACGCCACAATTATAAGAAATTGTTGCTGCAATTGGGTAATAATCTTTACCAAATGCCCTATGCCCGGCACCCGTCGGAAACGTTGCTACGGCCACAGGGGGCGCTCGTTTCAATAATTTAAATCTATTTTTACGAAGTATTTAAGCAAATTGCAGTCCAAAGCACTACCCTTTTTCAAAAATACCGCTTAGAACAAGAAAACAGCGTGCCTGCATGATAGAGATCAAGAATATCAAAAAGAGCTTTGGTGAAAAGGTCGTCCTTCACGACGTATCGGCACGTATGGAAGCCGGGAACGCCAATCTCATTATCGGAAGCAGCGGAAGCGGCAAGACTGTGTTAATGAAGATCATGATAGGGCTGATGCCGGTTGATTCCGGCGCCGTGCTGTATGAAGGTAAGGACATCACCCGCATGAACGAAAAAGAGCTGAAGGAACTACGCAAACAGATCGGAATGCTATTTCAGGGAAGCGCACTTTTTGACAGTAAGACTGTAGAAGAAAACGTAATGTTTCCGCTCGACATGTTCACCAAATCTTCTCACACCGAAAAGTTGAAGCGTGTGAACGAAGTGCTGGAACGCGTGAACCTGAAAGACGCCAACAAGAAATTCCCTGCCGAAATAAGCGGAGGCATGAAAAAAAGGGTGGCATTGGCACGCGCCATTGTCCAGAACCCCAAATATCTGTTTTGCGACGAACCGAACTCCGGCCTGGACCCGCAAACATCGCTGGTGATAGACAAGCTGATAAAAGAGATCACTCACGAATACAAGATCACCACCGTCATTAATACCCATGACATGAACACCGTGATGGAGAGCGGCGACTACATCATGTATATGTATCAGGGACACAAACAATGGGAAGGCAGTAACCGCGACATCATTTTCAGCAAAGACGAACGGCTCAATGCCTTCATTTTCGCTTCAGAATTCCTTGCCAAAGCCAAAGAAATGAGCATGATTGAGGCGAATGGTCGGAAACCTTAGAATTTCCGAGATTCTATTATATTTACAAGCATATTATCCCAAACCATACAGGATGCATTTTAAAATAAACCTAACGCTGATATCAATACTGGTAATAGTATTGTATTTCAATATTCCGTTCTATAACAATTGGCTCAATACCAACCTCCTCAGCCCGTCGTTCGACATTTTTGCACTGTCAAAACAAACTGAGGTCGAGCAAAGAAAGATCAACCGCTACGGCTATTCCTACGCTATATACAGCGAAATGGGCAGAATATTCAAAGAGGCGAAAATGGATAGCCCCGTGTTGTTGTTGCCACCCGATGCCTTTTTAAAGGAACAAGGCGTGCGCGATTTTGCCACCGTAGAGCCTGCAATCTATTATTACTTCACCGGCATGAGAGGAGTATGGCCCAATAGTCCGGGTGTGGAAAAAGCCAATGCAGTGATAATACCGGACGGGCACGGGAAAGTGATGCTGAAACGCATTTCGGGCAAGGATGAACTCAACATGATACTCGCAGATCTTAAAAAATATAAAATAGACTAAACAGATGAACCTTACCGGCCTCCTACTCTTGTCCATCGCGCAATTCCTTTCGGGAAGTGGCATTGTTCGTCTGTTCCGCCTGCAAATAAGTGCTATTGCCAACATCTGCCTTTCCCATTTTTATAATTGTTCAACATTACAAATACCCCATTTGGGTGAATCTCCCGAAAATCCTATCTATTAGATGAAAAAAATTAATAGCTTGAGGTATGTAGAACAAAACCAGCACTAACCCATGAACATCTCTGCCCTTCTCATAAGCATTGTTGGTCTCTTTATAATGGTATCACCATCTGCCTACGGCCAATTATTTCCATTAGATGACAAGAAACTAATAAGCGTACTGGATGATGAACTATCAGGAGAATCAGCAAAACGAAATCTGGAATATTTATCACGACTTCACCGTATGCGTGGCTCGAAAGACTATCAAAAAGCAGTGGAATTTATTCAAACTCAGATAAAGGGATATGGATTAGAAAACGTTGAATTGCTAAAAATACCAGCCGATGGAAAGGTCATGTATGGAACACAGAAGTCTCGTCCTGCATGGGATGTGGAATTTGCAGAGTTATGGGAATTGGAAAATATAAATGGGAAATGGGGTCCAACAAATCGAATTGGAAATTGGGAAGCCGTGCCTTTAGTGTTGGCCCAAGACAGTGAAAGCGGAGAAGTGACTGCTGATCTTGTGGATGTAGGCACAGGTAGGTCGGATAAAGATTATGCGAATAAAAATATAAAAGGAAAGCTTGTTCTTACTTCATCACAACCAGGAGCTATTGTGCCTTTAGCCATTGCCAAGTATGGAGCAGCAGGTATTATTAGCTATGCCCAGAATCAACCTACTGCATGGTATGGTGAAAATGATAACCTTATCCGATGGGGACATCTCGAAACCTTTGCAAAGGATAAAACATTTGCCTTTATGGTTTCTTTGAAACAAGCACGTGACTTTCAGAAACGATTGCAAGCAGGTAAAACAATAAAGCTAAGCGCTAAAGTAACAGCCGGACAGCACCCAGGTCATTACGATATCCTTACTGCAGTAATTGAAGGAGCTGATCCTAATTTAAAAAATGAAGAGATTGCATTCACCTGCCATCTTGATCATCCAAGACCTGGAGCCAATGACAATGCAAGCGGATCGGTGACTATTATGGAAGTAGCAAGAGCACTAAAAAAATTAATTGATGAAGGTAAAATAGAAAGACCAAAACGAACCATCAGATTTATTTGGTCTCCCGAAATTGAAGGAACAACTGTGTTACTCAATTATAGACCCGCACTGGCTGCCAACATCAAAGCCGTGATACATATGGATATGGTAGGTGGAGGTCCGGAAACCAAAGCCATCTTTCATGTGTCTCGCAGCCCAAAGAGTTTGCCAAGTTTTGTTAGCGACATTGGTGAAGCCTTTGGCATGTACCTCAATGAAGCCTCAGATAAGTTTGCGAGTGGCGAGGCGGTGGACAACCCTGTCGTTTCATTAGAGGGCGGGAAAGAAGATCTGCATGCTGTACTCGGGCAATTCCACATGGGCAGCGATTTCCAGGTCTTTAGCGAAGGCTCCTTTCGTATTCCCTCCATCTATCTTCACGACTGGCCAGACCGATATATTCATACCAACTATGACTTGCCAGCCAACATTGATCCGACTAAACTCAAACGCTCTGGATTTATTGGTGCCGCTAGTGCCTATGTGCTCGCCAATTTTGATGCTTCATCAGCTGCCGACTACCTTGCCCTGTTTAAGCACCAGGTATTATTACGAACTGCAACCATGCTCGAGCGCAGTCATCACTTGAATGCAGCCGATCAAGAGAATTTAAAATTTCATCATTGGGAATACGAACGCGGTGTTGCCAACTCTATTACAAATTTTGGCAAATCCGATGTTAAACTTCAAAATGAATTTCATAAGTATATTGCAGATCTGGAAAAAACTATCGGCAAAGGAATACCTCAATCCGGAGAGAATAAAGTTGTTTATATCCGCAATGAAAAAGTAAAGGGCCCTATCTCAGTTTTTGGCTACGATTACCTGGAAGACAAATATGGAGCTGAACGCACAGCAAAACTTCGTGTTTTTTCCTACCGAGGACTGTGGGGATCCGGAGGCGAATACAACTATGAGATTCTCAATTTGGTAAATGGGCAACGGACAATTACTCAAATAAGGAATGCCGTAGCTGCTGAATTTGGTCCTATTCCAATCGAGATTGTTGCTGAGTTCCTTTCTGCATTAGAAGAAATCGGAGTAATTACAAAATCCTGATTTACTTAAAACGGAGCCTGTGGATCAAATCCCATTTCTTTCAACTCATCGGAAGTTAATTGTATAATATTTACATCCAGCGTAATGGGCACAAAGGGTTTGTCCGTTGAGTCCCTATCGACATTAACGATACTGTCAACAACATCCATGCCCTTTAACACTTTGCCAAATATGGTATAGTCTCCGTCCAGCCGGTGTTCTCCCTCTCTGTTCTGAACAATATAAAACTGGCATCGGGCAGATAGTTTATCCGGGTTATTATCTCGTCCAGCTCCCAAAGCACCATATTCATGAAGCAAATGCTCATTGAACTCAGGAGGCAATAAATATTCAGGATCAGAAAAGCCTTCGGGTGTATCCGGGCACCCACCCTGTGCAACGAAATCAGGTATTACTCTGTTAAAAGTTAGCGTATCCCAATACCCATCATTGGCAAGCTGGATAAAGCTTTTTTTGTGATTAGGGGTTTCATCATATAGCCAAAGAATAATATCTCCTTTAGGGGTTTTTATTTGCCCTACAGAATACTCAGTCCTTTTGGAGGGAGAGCACGAAATTAAAGCAGTAGAAATAATGCTTAGCAGAAGTGAATAACCTTTAAATGTCATTTATGTTGGTTTTTAGTCCGTTTTTATCGGTAAGTAAGGTAAGCAAAAAGGAAAATTACCGCTTAACAAAAGGTAAGCTTATTTAGCAGCAAAGGGGTCTAATTTTGTGCCCATAATTAAATCAACAATCTTAAAATTATAACATGAGATTTTACATCACATTTTTGCTTGCCCTGGGAATGACATTGTCTTCCATGGCTCAGGATCGAAAGCTACCTGCAGACACCACCGTTACTACTACACATGAAGTAACTGTAAAAGGGAAACGTTTTCCATATACTGCTTCCACGGGCACCCAGCCAGTGTGGGACAAGGACGGAAAGGTAATTGCATCCCTTTATTATACTTATTATGAAAGAAGTGATGTCAAAGACCGTGCTTCTCGCCCGTTATTGATCTCCTTTAACGGTGGCCCTGGTTCAGCTTCGGTATGGATGCACATCGCCTACACCGGGCCTCGTGTTCTCCTTATTGATGATGAGGGATATCCCGTACAACCTTACGGGGTAAAAGAAAATCCAAATACTGTATTGGACATTGCCGACATCGTTTATGTGAACCCTGTCAACACGGGTTATTCTCGTGTATTGGATGATAAAGCTCCACGCGAAACATTTTTTGGGGTAAATGCAGATGTTAAGTACCTGGCTGAATGGGTAAATACTTTTGTTACCCGTAAAAACCGCTGGCAATCACCTAAGTATTTAATAGGAGAAAGCTACGGAACTACACGCGTTTCAGGGCTTGCTCTTGAATTACAAAATGCACAATGGATGTATTTAAATGGTGTCATCCTGGTTTCCCCTACTGACTTGGGTATTGACAGAGGAGATCAGGTAGAGGCTGCCAACAGATTGCCTTACTTTGCTGCAGCAGCATGGTACCACAAAGTACTTCCGCCAGCACTGCAGGCAAAAGACCTTGACGTTGTATTGGCAGAAGCGGAACAATATACAATCAATGAATTGATTCCTGTAATGGCTATGGGTGGTTTTGTGGATCCGCAGAAAAGAAAAGCTGCCGCTGCTAAGATGGCTTACTATTCAGGACTAAGCGAAGAGTACATCCTCCAGAGTAACCTGGATGTGAACACAAGAGCTTTCTGGAAAGAACTTTTAAGAACCAAAGGTTTCACGATAGGTCGTCTTGACTCACGTTACCTTGGAATCGATAGAATGGATGCCGGTGAAAGCCCGGATTACAGCGCGGAACTTACATCGTGGCTTCATTCATTTACACCTGCCATTAATTATTACATCCGTGAACATTTGAAGTTTAAGACAGATATCAAGTACAACCTGTTTGGCCCAGTTCACCCATGGGATCGTTCCAACGATCGCACCGGGGACAATCTGCGTCAGGCCATGGCACAGAACCCATACCTGAACGTAATGTTCCAGTCTGGTTATTACGATGGTGCTACAACTTATTTTAACTCTAAATACTCCATGTGGAATATGGATCCTAGTGGTAAAATGAAAGATCGTTTTAGCTGGAAAGGATACAGAAGCGGACACATGATGTATTTGCGTGCTGAAGACTTGATCAAGGCCAATGATGATGTAAGAGAATTCATTAACAATTCATCCTCTAAAGGAAAAGCTGCTAAGTACTAAGAGAATTTTTTAACTGATGACAAACTGCCAAATGATTGCTATGAAACCATTGAGGGATATAAACAAACCCTGTTTGCCCCTTTTGTTCATTGTAGGAATCATTTGGCTTTTTTCATCATGCTCCCCCAAGCCCTCCCTGGATGAACTCAAGCGTAACGTAGAGAACACACTTTCAAAGACAGAGGGTGATTTTGCTATCGCATTTAAAGATTTAACAACGGAAGAAACACTCTTTATTAATGAAAAGGAAACGTTTCATGCTGCCAGCACCATGAAGACTCCGGTGATGATTGAAGTGTATAAGCAAGCAGAGGAAGGCAAGTTTTCATTGAGTGATTCTGTTGAGGTTAAAAATGAATTTAAAAGTATTGTAGATAGTTCGTTGTATAGTTTAGACAAAAATGATGACAGCGAGTTTGAACTTTATAATCAGGTTGGAACCAGGAAACCGCTGAGTGACATTGTTTATGACATGATCATATCCAGCAGCAACCTGGCCACTAATATTGTCATCGATTTAGTAGATGCCAAAAATGTTACGGCTACTATGCGTCAATTAGGGGCTAACGATATGTTGGTTGTGCGAGGGGTCGAAGACCAAAAAGCATTTGAAGCAGGGTTAAGTAATACAACAACAGCATACGACCTAATGGTCATATTCGAGAAGCTTGCTAATGGTGAAGCCGTAAACCCAGAGGCTGATCAACAAATGATAGCGATTTTACTCGATCAAAAATTCAATGAAATTATCCCTGCCCAACTTCCCAAAGATGTAAAGGTGGCGCACAAAACTGGAAGTATTACCGGAGTGCAACATGACTCCGCGCTTGTCATTCTGCCTGACGGAAATAAATATATCCTCATTACTCTTTCCAAAAACCTGAAGGACAAGGATGCTGGAGTTGCAGCAATGGCAAATGCATCCGAACTCATATACGATTATATAGCAAATAAATAGTACGCGATTGTCAAAGCGACATTAGTGACATATCACAACAATTACCTCATGTAAATCCGTATCTTTCTTTTTCCAACTAAGAAAGAATACATGGAATCTTCTCCACCACCCATAAAAAAAATTGGTCTTTGGACTAGCACCTCGTTGGTCATCGGTAACATGATTGGTGCCGGAGTATTTTTGATGCCCTCTGCACTGGCGAGCTATGGGGGTATTAGCCTGATAGGTTGGATCTTTTCTGCTGGAGGAGCCATCTTCCTTGCCCTACTCTTTGGTATGCTCAGCAAAATGATGCCTGCAGGAGATGGTGGGCCATACGCCTACACAAAAAAAGGGTTTGGGGATTTCCCAGGATTTCTTGTCGCATGGGGATATCTGATTTCTACCTTGGCCACCAACGCCACTATTGCAGTTTCTTTTGTAGGGGCAATGAGTTTGTTTGTCCCAATATTAGGCACCAGTGCCATAGCAGCAGTGGTAACTGCACTTTCCAGTATTTGGTTGCTCACATGGATAAATACATTAGGTATAAGAGCAGGAGGAAAAGTGCAAGTGATAACAACAGCACTAAAACTAGCTCCTCTTTTCATCATTGCTTTTGGAGGTCTTTTCTTTATTAACTTAGACTACTTTCACCCTTTTAATCTAAGCGGTTTATCAAGTTTTGAGGCCATTACCGCCACTGCTGCCATGACATTGTTTGCTTTTCTTGGTGTAGAATGTGCAACAATTCCCTCCAAGGCAGTTGAAAACCCGGAGAAGACCATTCCTCGCGCAACTATGATTGGGACATTGATAACAACAGTAGTTTATATTTTTGGTACCTTATCTGTACTTGGCGCAGTTCCTCCTTCAGAGCTCCAAACTTCTTTAACACCCTTTGCTGATGCTGCTGCTATCATGTTTGGAGAAAGTTCAAAATACTGGGTAGGTGCGGGTGTAGCCATCTCTGCATTTGGAGCCTTAAATGGATGGATTTTAGTTCAAGGACAGATACCGTATGCTATCGCAAAAGACAAATTGTTTCCATCCATATTTGCCAAAGAGAATAAAAGAGGAGCTCCAGCATCAGGAATCATCATCTCCAGTCTTTTTGTGTCCTTCCTGGTGGGAATGAATTATACAAAAGGACTGGTAGAACAATTCGAATTTTTGGTATTACTTACCACCACCACGGTATTAGTTCCCTATCTTTTTTCTGCTGGCTCTCTCATAATTTTATACGCAGAGAGGAAAGTATTGAACACGAAGGGATGGATCAATACCATTTTTATTGGACTTGGTGCATTTTCATTTTCATTATGGGCAATTGCTGGCACCGGGCAAGAGTCCGTATTCTGGGGTTTTCTTTTGCTCCTTGCCGGAATACCGTTCTATCGCCGAGA
>JACSRV010000018.1 GCA_014879545.1 Chitinophagaceae bacterium
CTTCGTAAGCCTCCTCAATCAAGTGCTGGAGAGGGAGATGGGCAGGGAATCGCAGAGAATCTTGAGGTCGATGTGCGCGACCTAGTGGGGACGGTGGCGTCAAACCCTCCACCGCCATCAAAGAAGGGCTCCCAATTCGCGGCCTGTTACCACGAACGCCATGAGGTCTAGGGCCGAGACGGGCTCATTGAGCCTTGACGTCTCGCCTGAGGCGCAGGTAACTTCAACCCCGTGCAAGAGAACGCAGGGGGAGCGGGAACCCTCTCTATTGATTTTAAATATGAGTCAATATGTATATCTTCCTTTTGCATCGTACTGTATCCTTTTGACGACTTGTTCATATTTATCCTTCGTTTTTCTTCAAAATTTCTGAAAGATTGGACTTCGCCCGTTGAATCAACGACTCAACGGCCTTTGCACTCAGTCCCATAACGGCGGCTATTTCTGCTAGCGACATGTTCTCTGTCTTACTCAATAACAGGGCTGTTTTTTGTCTGTCCGGTAGTTCATTAATGCAACGGAAAAGTCGTTCCATAGCCTGCTTTTGTTCTAGCTGAACACCGGGATGATCGAAAACACGAAATGTATTTTCGCTTATCTCACCGCCAAATATTGAAGTAAAAAATGAGAGTCGCTTTTTGCGTTTAGATGCTTTTAAGTGATCCAGACACTTGTTTATGGTTATCCTGTATATCCACGTGGATATTGAAGATTCATTTCTAAACTTATCCATCGACCTGTGTACCGCCACAAACACATCCTGAGTTATCTCCTCGGCGTCCTCATGGTTTTGCAAATAATTCAAAGACAGGTTGTATACCATGTCTTTGTATAAGTCATATAGTTGTTCAAGACTCAATTGCAATTGTGTTTATACACATGATCAGGAGCAAGTGATGTTGGGATGTTCATAATTATCAGACTGATCTTCTTCTGCAGGTGCATCGATGCATTTGAAGTCTTTCTCTACGAGCAGGGATAGGCTGCTATTATTTGCCGTGCCGATGGTATTTCTGTACCCAACAACATCATTACCTGCCCACGCTGACGCAAATTTATCGGGCATTGAGATGACGATACAATTATCCTGTAAATGAGCGGTAAGGTTTTCTATTCCTCCTTCTGACCGCAGCACATAAGACAGAGTGCCACCGAGCATATGCGTTCGTTCTTCTACACTTCCAATAGAAGCCAGCGCATCTACCTCCGACTTGGTAAGACGTAATCTTATTGAGTCACCTTTAATTCTGATCTTCATGATTCTACATTTCTAAACGGTTACAGATTCGGAGGTAAAAGTAGTATTTAACTGAAAACAATCCGATGCGCCCCTGAATACACATTGAAGCGGCGTTCGCGGAGAAAACAAACAAGTGTTATGTCCCATTCGTTTGCCAGTTCCACAGCCAGGCTTGACGGAGCACCAACTGAAGCTATTACCTTGATGCCTGCCATAATTGACTTTTGAACCAATTCAAAACTCGCCCGTCCGCTCAGCAGCAACACATAATTGGTGAGCGGAACATTGCCACGGGTAACAGAAGTCCCGATCAATTTATCGAGTGCATTGTGCCTTCCGACATCCTCCATCAATTCAATGAAATCACCTCCAATATCAAATAGCGCGCACCCATGCAACCCACCTGTTTTTTCAAAAACCTCCTGCTTCTCTCTCAGGATAGATGGCAATTTGTATAGCATTGAAGCATGAACATTGACGTTGTCTTTTATGTCTTGCCGATCACAGACTGTATCAAGCGCCTCAATTGATGCCTTTCCGCAAACACCGCAACTGGATGATGTGTAGAAATGGCGATCGAGTTTTTTCAGCTTGTCGGTTAAGTCAGACGAGATAGTCACAATAACAACATTACCAGTTTTTCCTCCCGCGACTACAGCGGATATTACTTCTGACGAACCTGATATGATTCCTTCGGTAAAAAGGAAACCAATTGCCAATTCTATGTCATGGCCCGGTGTGCGCATTGTGACTGAAATACTCTTCGTGATCGTCTGCTTCAGATGTTCATACCTCAGTCGTATTTCCAGGGGTTCCTCCACGGCAACAACGTCCTGAACCTGCAAAGAATTGAGGTTGTCGCAACGAAGTATGGGAACTATTTTTGAATTATCGGCCATGGATCTTGTTTACCAAATGTACGAGTTAGAAAGGCTACTTTTGAAAGAAAAATTCTCATGTACACTATCCCGCAATTACTGGATATGCTCAATACATATAGCGATGTATTTCCGGAAGACACACAAAACTGTGAGCCATTCAGGCAGTATCTGCTCAGGAACAACGAGCGCCAGATCTATGACAGGAAAAACTTTGACGGTCATATTACTACAAGTGCCTTCATCATTGACACACGTACGAACGAAATACTGTTGCTGCATCATAAGTCACTTAACAGGTGGCTGCAACCGGGCGGACATACGGAGGGTGATGGTACACTTGTAGCATCAGCACTGCGTGAGGCGGTTGAAGAAACCGGTATCAGCGAATCTGAACTTACACTATTGCCCGTGGCTGATAATAGTGATGTACCGTTTGATATAGACTCTCATTACATTCCGCCCAATCCTAAAAAGAATGAAGATGGCCATACACACCACGACCTTCGCTATCTATTCGAATACACAGGGAATAACGTTCACCAGTATAATACGGAAGAGGCACTTGGTCTCCGTTGGATCAAGCTTGAAGACCTCCTCTCTGATGACACTTTTGGCGCAGTGGTCAGGAAGGTCAAGACATTCCTTGGACTCAATCAGGGTACTGCTACTTAGATGCTGTGTAAAGAGTTGTTACACCCAATGTCAACGGCCGCGCCTTTGCGCCCGAAAACCCGCATTTCGTCAAAATTTTACAGAAGTCAGCACCATCAGGAAATACATTTACCGACTCAGGTAAATACGTGTACGCTGTCTTGTGCTTTGATAGCAGACCACCGATGCCGGGAAGAATGTTTTTGAAGTAGAACGAGTATAGCTGTTTTACGGGGAAATTTGCGGGACGTGAAAACTCTAGAATTGCCAATTTACCGCCAGGGCGCATCACTCGTTGCATCTCTTTCAAGCCGGCTTCAAGGTTTTCGAAATTCCTAACACCATAGGCACACATCACAGCATCAAAACTGCTATCGGCAAAAGGCAGGGCTTCGCTATCCCCAAGGTTCATTGAGATCACCTTACTGAAATTCAGCTCAGCGATCTTCTTTCTTCCTTCCTCCAGCATTTGATCGGCAATGTCCACACCTACCACGGTAACCCCACCAATGTTTTTAGCAGCAGCAATAGCAAGATCACCGGTACCGGTGGCTACATCAAGAATTCGTGTCGGGGCAACAGATGCTACTTCAGCTATAGCCTTTTTTCTCCACGACTTATCGATCCCCAACGACAAAAAGTGATTTAGGAAATCGTATTTGCCTGCTATGTTGTTGAACATTTCTGCTACCTGCTCTTTCTTTCCAAGTTGCGAACTTGAATCCGGTAAAACCGTAGCAGTCTTTTCTACATTCTTCTCTTCCGCCATTAGCGCAAAACTATGATATTTCAAACCATATTCTTGGTGCGATTTCTATTTCCCATGATGCTCGGTAGCTTTGAAGAAATTGCCGGATGTTAATATCATTTTAATCAAAACATGTCCCTTTTAATAACCCCAAGGTATTATAAGTCAATGGTTGTGTATCCGACCACGATAATGCCGTTCTATCATTGAATTGTCAGAATTGATACGCAATTCACATTTAGTTAAAATTATTTAACTTTAT
>JACSRV010000017.1 GCA_014879545.1 Chitinophagaceae bacterium
CGGCTTCCCGGGAAGCCGTTTCGTCGTTTTATGAGTTGTTATATTTAGCTGAACGCGTTAATTCCGGTGATATCCATACCTGTAATTAGCAAGTGGATGTCGTGGGTGCCTTCATATGTCACTACCGACTCAAGGTTCATCATATGACGCATGATGCTGAATTCGCCGGTAATTCCCATTCCTCCGAGGATCTGCCTCGCTTCCCTAGAGACTTTCAGCGCTATATCGCAGCTGTTGCGTTTAGCCATAGAGATCTGGGCTGGTGTGGCGCGGTCTTCATTGCGTAATACACCAAGTCTCCAGTTAAGTAATTGGCTTTTAGTGATCTCAGTGATCATTTCGGCCAGCTTCTTCTGTGTCAGCTGGAATCCTGCTATCGGACGGCCGAACTGCTCCCGTTGTTTCGCATAGCGTAAAGCAGTATCATAACAATCCATAGCGCATCCCAACGCGCCCCAGGCAATGCCAAAGCGTGCGCTTGACAAGCAGGTAAGCGGTCCTTTTAATCCTTTAACGTTCGGGAAGATATTCTCTTTCGGAACTTTTACATTGTCGAATACCAATTCCCCGGTGGCCGATGCTCTCAATGACCATTTTCCGTGAGTTTCAGGCGTTGTGAAACCTTCCATACCACGCTCCACGATCATGCCATGGATCTCGCCCGCTTCGCTTTTTGCCCACACTACTGCGATGTCTGCGAAAGGTGCGTTCGAAATCCACATCTTGGATCCGTTCAGGATAACGTGGTCGCCTGCATCTTTAAAATTCGTCAGCATTCCTGCCGGGTTCGAACCATGGTTAGGTTCTGTCAGGCCAAAGCAGCCCATCATTTCGCCTGTTGCCAGCTTCGGCAGGTATTTGTGCTTTTGCTCCTCACTTCCGAATTTGTAGATGGGGAACATTACAAGAGAGCCCTGAACTGAGGCCGTGGAGCGGATGCCTGAGTCGCAACGTTCCAGTTCCTGCATCATGATGCCATAGGTAATGTAGTCGAGGCCGGGCCCTCCATATTTTTGAGGGATAAAAGGACCAAAGCATCCATGTTCGCCAAGCCCTTTTATAAGGTGCTTAGGGAATTCCGCTTTCTGCGCATACTCCTCGATTACCGGAGATATGTCCTTTTTCACAAAGGCGCGTACACTATCCCTTATCAGTTTTTGTTCTTCCGTCAATAGCTCGTCCAGCAGATAATAGTCGGGGTGTTGATACAGATCCTTTTCCATGTTTTGTTAAAGTTGATGTCAAATGCGGCGCAAAGGTAGCATTTTTGGCATATTGGTATAATTTTGCAGTTCTATTGTTCAAAGTTTGTCAGTCTGGTTCTTATCTTATACCCTTATAGCTATTAACCATAATTCGTTAAACATAGCACTGGAGCACTTTTCGAATGATAGAGTATTGATATAGTTTTTTTTGTTCTTTCATGTGTGAATTCTGGAACGTATTTTGAGCAACAAAGTAAGTCAGCGATACGCCAGAATGTTTACCAACCAATAGTCATTTATTTACGCCTTGTGTATAAGATTGATAAAATGACGGTGTGAAAAGAATGGCGTATAGTTTGCATTAGTAAATAAAATAAATAAAGGAGTTATATTATGAGGCAGTTAAAAATTGCCACCCAGATTACAAATCGTGATTCTCAGGCGGTCGAGAAATACTTGCAGGAAATAAGCAAGATATCTATGATCACACCTGAGGAAGAGACTACACTGGCTCAAAAGATCCACATGGGCGATCAGCGCGCGTTGGAGAAGTTGGTGAAGTCGAATCTCCGTTTCGTAGTGTCGGTGGCCAAGCAATATCAGCACCAGGGGCTTTCTCTCAGTGACCTGATCAATGAAGGTAATCTTGGGTTGATCAAAGCCGCGCAACGCTTTGATGAAACCAAAGGTTTCAAATTCATTTCGTATGCAGTATGGTGGATCCGTCAGTCCATTCTTCAGGCATTGGCCGAGCAAGGGCGACTGGTGCGTCTTCCGCAGAACAAGATTGGCACCTACAATAAAGCAAATAAAGCATTTATTGCATTTGAGCAGGAGAATGAACGCGAGCCATCAACAGAGGAGCTTGCAGACATTCTCGATATGAGTGAGACTGAAGTTACCAACATCTTTACCAGCAATACACGTCACACGTCGCTCGATGCGCCGGTACATGAAGCTGAAGATGTAGCAATGGGAGACTTACTTGAAGGTAGCAGCGATACTGATCAGGATGTTATGAAAGACTCTCTCAGAAATGAGATCCGTCGTATTCTGAAATCATTGAGTCAACGCGAAGCTGAGATACTTGCGGCGTACTTTGGATTGGAAGGCGACAGCGGACCAAGTATTGAAGAAATCGGAGAAAAGTACGATCTGACAAAAGAGCGTATCCGTCAGATAAAGGAGCGTGCTATCAAGCGATTGCAGAAAGCCCGCTACAGCAACGCGCTCAAGGTATATTTGGGTTAAGCTTGCGAGTTAATGGAAATTTAGCTACAGGAGACGGAAACGTCTCCTGTTTTATTTATCTCCCAAAGCGATCAGGAGAATAGCGCCGGTGGCCAATAGCAACCCCGTTATTTGCAGCTTATTTGTCTTTTCTCTGAAGAATACGATCGCTACAACGGAAGTGAATACCAGAACGGAGATATTGAATAATGGTATGGTGGCTGAACTTTGGAAGACCCCGCTGTTTAACCCTTTTACAAGGAAGTAGATCGAGAAAAAGTTCGGAATACCGAGTGCGACGCCAGCAATTACATTTTTTAAAGCAAATTTCACTTTACCAGTTGCAAACAATACACCTAGTAGTATTATGCCGGTTAGTCCTGCGACCGAAAATATCATGATTGTACCTGCGGCCTGGTCGGCGGGAGTAGACAAAAACCGCGCCTGAACAAAATTTACGAGAGTGTCAAGGCCGCCGCTTAAGGCAAAGAGCAGGGCAGGCCATAACAGCGATTTTGCTGCTTTGTCGTCAGTGCCCGCACGCGTACTTAGATATACTGCGGGAAAGGCTAATAATATTCCCGCAACCTTTATGAGGCCGAGTGATTCATTATAAAGAACTACTGAAGCGATAACGGGAATTATCAGTGATAGTTTGCTCGCCATTATGGTTGTGGTCATACCATCAACCTTGGTACAATAGGCTGTCAGGTTAAAGATGATAATGAACGACACGCCGAGCAAAACAGACCACAGAAACCATGGAGCGTGCAATGAAGAAAGGGTTAACGGTGTTGCTCCGGTGAACCCCCAACCGGTTAGCACACAGGTGCAGTAGTTGACTACAATCGCTTGTAGTGCGTTAATCTCATACTTTGGAAACAGTTTCAGTACTGCTGAAACCAAAACGTTGAAAAGAAGAGCAAGTGCGAGGTATAACAACGAGAATTGTTTGTTCTTATGAGCTTTATTAGGATTCTGTTACAGTTTTTCGTTTTTTTCCTCAATCAGTGTTTTAATATCGCTGACTATCTTTTTTATAGGTTCTTCTTCCAGTCCGTCGTAAAATCCTCTGATCCGCCCGTGGTGATCAACAAGGATAAAGTGGTTATCATGTATGAAATCCTTATCAATGCTAACCCCGGTTGTGTCGTCTTCTGCGCTGATCAGGTAACTGTATCGTGCCATGTCATATAGTTTTTGCTTGTCTCCGGTCAGGAACATCCATTGGAGCGGATCAGCATCAAAATGCAGACTATAAGCTTTGAGGGCCGCAACAGTGTCTTTTTTCGGGTCGACCGTATGAGATAAAAATATTACATTTTTGTTGCCTTTGAAT
>JACSRV010000131.1 GCA_014879545.1 Chitinophagaceae bacterium
GCTTCTCCTTTTGGGGGTTTGTTTTTGGTCAGCGCACAGGTATAGCACACCTTGGAGGTGAGCCACACTATCGGGGCTTCCCGAGAAAACGACAACGCCCACCAGTTGGTAGGGCGTTTCTAATTATGTTGGATGAGGTTGTTTGGATGTTGTTCAGGAATAACTGCAGTGCTACGCCGAGCAGTTTAACGAGGATGTGGGTGATGATGAATCTGAAGGTTCGGTTGAAAAATATGAGAACACTTTGCTGGTTCAGGCCAACGCACAAGTGTGGCACACCTTGGAGGTGAGCCACACTGTCGGGGCTTCTAATTTTTGAGTTGTTTTGGGCAGCGCACAAGTACAGCACACTTTGGAGTTGAGTCACACCGTCGGGGCTTCTCCTTTTTGGTGTGTGTTTTTGGTCAGCGCACAAGTACGGCACACTTTGGAGGTGAGCCACACTGTCGGGGCTTCTAATTTTTGGGTTTGTTTTTGGCAGCGCACAAGTGTGGAACACTTTGGAGGTGAGCTATACTGTCCGGGCTTCTTTGATTTAGCCACCGTCTTTGGACAGCGGACCAAACTAAAGCGGTTTGCAGGCAGTATGGCTCAATTAGAATTGTGCCATACTTGTGCGAAGGGTAGTAGGTACATGTAGCTTTGGTGGGATCATGCTGCGCAATTTCCGGTTCACCAAATGTTCTTGATCTTTTCTTCGCCTAATATGTGGTTCGCACGGCTGTGTAGTGCTGCGCTATCAATCAATTTTTCGGCTAGTTGGCGGTTACATAGAGTGCCATTTCTCAATCCGGCATAATCTTTATAGGATGAGTATTCCCATTGCTCAATTTTTTCGACTATTCCTGCTCTCACTGGGTTCTGATGAATGTATGTGAAGCAGATGTCCGCATAGTTAATGGCGCCATCGGTAGCATCATACACACATTTAGAGCGGGTGTTTTGTTTGATCAGGTTGCCCGAATAACCCTCTTGTTTGTTGATGCCTTTTGAATAGGAACTCAGTACATGCCGGAATCCCTCGCTGAGCGCACTGCGTCGTACAGTAGTGCCTACCATCTCAGTTGTGGTATCATTGGCATGAATGAGAAAGTGAAAATGGTTTGGCATAAGTACCCACGCAAGAATG
The DNA here is from genome assembly GCA_014879545.1 of Chitinophagaceae bacterium. Classification (GTDB taxonomy): domain Bacteria; phylum Bacteroidota; class Bacteroidia; order Chitinophagales; family Chitinophagaceae; genus Nemorincola. The sequence continues at coordinate 1,130 of JACSRV010000131.1, forward strand.
TCGCAATGCGGACTGATGGATTTTCGGACTTTTTCGAGAAAGTAATGATAGTTTCGCTCCTGTGGGAAAATTGTTTGATGGTTATTTCCACGGTTGTAGATATGGTAGATATTGTTCGCAACGAAATCCATTCTACTAAAATAAGAAGAGTTGGGCGAAGTCGAGATGTTTATACTGTATGCTTTCGGTGGCTTGGCTAACGCACAAGTGTGGCACACCTCCAAGGTGAGCCACACTTGCGGGGCTTCTTGTGAAAATAACAACGCTCACCGATCGGTACGGCGTTGCTGTTTATGTTGATTGAGTTGTTTAGATATTGTTCAGGAAAAGCTGTGGGGCTACGCCGTGCCGCTTAACGAGGATGTGGGTGATGATGAATTTGAAGGTACGGTTAAAAAACAGGAGAACGTGTGCTGGTTTAGGCCAACGCACAAGTGTGGCACACCTTGGAGGTGAGCCACACTGTCGGGGCTTCGCGAGAAAATGACAACGCCCCACCGATCGGTAGGGCGTTTCTATTTATGTTGGTTGTTATTTTAGATATTGTTCAGGAAGAGCTGCGGAGCTACACCCAGCAGTATAACCAGGATGCAGGTGATGATGAGCAGGATGCGATCGCCGGAGGTGACCGGTGATGCCATCTCGGGGGTGCCGGGTTTGAAGTACATAGCTATGATGACCCTGAAGTAGTAGTAGATGCTGATGGCTGCCATGAGCAACGCAAAGATGACGAGCCACAGGAGCTGTCCCTGCTGCACAACTGCCAGCAATACGTAGTACTTGGCCATGAAACCACCTGTAAGCGGTATGCCCGCCAATGAGAACAGGAATATAGTTGCAGCAAATGCAAGCAATGGTTCGCTCTTGGCAAGACCGTTGAAGCCGTCGTAGGTGAAGTCTTTGAGTTTTACAAGTACAGAGAAGATGCCGATAGTGGCCACGCTGTAGGCCATGGCATAGATGATGATGCCCTGCCATGCAAACTTGTTTACCGCCAGCACCGCAAATAACATGAAGCCTGCCTGTGCTATGGACGAGTAGGACAGCATACGCTTGACGCTTTGCTGGAACACTGCTGTGACGTTGCCGACGAGCAGTGTGGCTGCTGTGATAATAGCGAGCACCAGTGTCCAATGCTCGGAAATGGTATTGAAAGATACCTGGAACAAACGAAGGAATGCGAAGAATGCACCTGCCTTAACGATGGTGGACATGAAGGCGGTGAATGGTGTGGGGGCTCCGTCGTACACGTCAGGCGTCCACATGTGGAGTGGCGCGGCTGATACTTTGAAGGCGAACGCGATCATGAGGAACATGATACCTGCCAGTGCCAGCGGGTTGAGGGCATTTGTTTGCATAACAGCGGCCACCTCGGTGAGGTTGAAGCTGCGTGCTGCACCATATAGCAGTGTGATACCCATGAGCTGAATGCCTGTAGAGAACGAACCCATGAGGAAGTACTTGAGGGCGGCCTCGCTGCTTTTGAGGTTGCGCTTATCGCTGCCGGCAAGAATGTACTGTGGTATAGAGAGGATCTCGATACCGATGAACATCATAAGGAGGTTGTTGTAGGAAGAAAGGAGGTAAAGTCCGCACAGAATGAAAAACATGAGGGCAAAATACTCGGCTACGTATGAGCCTACGCGCTGTATCTCCTTGCTCATAAGCAGGACGTATAGCAGGGCACAACCGGTCATAACGGTATTGAACCAGACCGAATAATGCTCTATGCGCAGCATCTTGTTGAAGAAAAGATTGTCGGTAGCTGATGCCGAAGTGGAAGCGAGGTCCCAGATGTTGACACCGAGCAGCGCGGCAAAAAGCACAGCGGCAATAGCGGCAACGCTTTTCTTGTTGTTCACCAGAATGCCGGAGAACATCATTATGATACCAAAAACTGTTGTAGCAATTATAGCCTTCATGTCGCTAATTCAAATATATTCAATGGACCAGTCGCCTTTCACCGTGATTTTTGCCCCGGTGGCGGGCGGCTGCTGTGTCCGGTTAACTTTTCAAAATCTATGTGCTCTTATTAAGGAGCTGTCGCAATCATTCCGGCGGTGAGATCGAGCAAAGGCTTAGGATACACACCAAGGAACAGTATGATTGTGATTATGATGGCAATGCCCGCGTATTCGTTGACACTGAGATCTTTTTTGATAGTCATGGGTGCCACGTTGCCAAAAGCAACTTTCTGCACCATATTGAGGGTATAGACAGCACCGAGTATCACACCCAGACCTGCAAATACCATTGTAGCAATGTGCGCTACACTGCCGTCGCCTATAAACAGACCGTTGAACAGCATGAACTCGCCCACAAAACCGTTGGTAAGCGGCAGGGCGATGTTGGCAAACGAAATGATAAGCAGAGCAATGGCCATGCGCGGTGCCGCCGTAGCCATGCCGCCCAGGCTATTCATGTCGCGGGTGCCCCAGCGGTTCTCTATCATGCTTACGATAAGCCACATGCCGGTGATATTGATACCGTGGTTGAACATCTGCACCATGATGCCGTGCATGCCCACACCGTTGCCGGTGAAGGCCACAGCGCTCATAAGACCCATGTGGGCGATAGATGAGTAGGCTACAAGGCGTTTTATGTCTGTCTGAACGATGGCGATAAGTGAAGCGTAAACAATACCTATCACCGAAAGGATAACGACCGTTTGCGACCAGTAAGCAACACCCTCGGGTACCACAGGCAGCAACCAGCGCAGCACCGCGAACAGACCCATTTTTACCATGAGGGCGCTGAGGATGATAGTGACCGGAGTAGGTGACTGCTCATACGCATCGGGCTGCCAGGTATGGAACGGGAAAATAGGCATCTTGATAGCGAACGCGATGAAGATGAGCCAGAACAACCATTGTTGCTGTGCAGGAGCCAGTGAAGCACCGGCGCGGGTAATATCGGCCCAGGCATAGCTTACAGTGCCGGGCGTTTGCAGAGAAAGGTAAACGAGGCCCGCCAGCAGCATGAGGCTACCCACGAACGTATAAACAAAGAACTTGAACGTAACAGGAATGCGTTTTTCGCCACCCCAGCTGGAGCAAAGGAAGTAAACAGGGATCAATGCCAGTTCCCAGAATACGTAGAACACCAGTGCATCGGCAGCCAGGAACACACCCATGAGGCCGGCCTGCGACAGCAGCATGTGGCCGTAGAACGCGCCGGGGCGCTCCACATCCTTGTTGGCCTGCGTGAGCATGATGACCATGGTGACAATACCTGTGAGCAGGCAGAGCATAGAGCTCATACCATCGGCCACGAGGGTGAATTTAGTGCCGAGCATGGGTATCCAGTCGCACGAGAATTCGAGCCCCTGCGTGTAGGAGGTGCCACTTACGTAGGCGGAGGCCGCCAATGTGATCATAGAGCTGATGACGGCGAGGGTTTTGGCCCCTTCGCCCCTGACTGCGAAAGACAGGATGCCGGACAGCAGCGGAATGAGAACTAGTAATATCAGAATCATAATCCTATTGCAATGTTATACTGAGCAGGTTGCCGGAGCTTCCCGCGGTTTCAAACAAACTATTTAACTATAAAGAAACTAATGGCGAACAGCGAAACGATGCCGAGCACCATAATGAATATGTAAAATCCTACCTGACCCGACTGCAGGAGACGGAGGCGGTCGCCACCCCAACGTACAGTCTTGCCCACTCCGTTCACGATACCGTCAATAGCCTGACGCTCAGCAAACTTGTCGAGCAGGTCAGAAAGTGCTTTCATTGGTTTCACCACAATAGCATCGTAGATCTCATCCACATACCATTTGTTCTCCAGTATTTTGGCGATGCCGGTATTCTCGGTAAAGTTTGGTTTGCGGTTCACACCATATGCCACCAGTATCATGGCTACAGACACAGCAACAGATAGCCCCATGAGGCCCCATTCTGTGCCGTGAGAAAGGTGGTGTGTGCCGAAGTTCTGAACAACCGGGCTGAGGTAAGCCGCCAGCGCATTGTGCTCGCTGATAACTGCCGGCAGACCCACATAACCACCCACGATAGAAAGAACAGCCAGGATCACCAGCGGCAGCGTCATAGCGGCAGGGCTTTCGTGCAGGTGGTGGTGTTGCTCTTCGGTGCCGCGGAAGGTGCCGTTGAACGTCAACACGTAAAGACGGAACATGTAGAACGCGGTCATCATAGCTGCCAGAATGCCGAATACATAGAGCACCGGGCTGTGTGCGAACACATTGGCAAGGATCTCATCTTTAGAGAAGAAGCCTGAAAGACCGGGAATACCCGAGATGGCCAGACAGCCGATGAAGAATGTAGCCTGTGTGATGCGCATGTGCTTGCCGAGGCCACCCATTTTGCGGATGTCCTGCTCGCCACCCATTGCATGGATGACACTACCAGAACCAAGGAACAACAGCGCCTTGAAGAAGGCGTGCGTCATAACGTGGAAAACGGCGGTAGTGTAGGCGCCAACACCCAGTGCCAGGAACATGAAGCCCAGCTGGCTCACTGTAGAATAGGCAAGAACTTTCTTGATATCGTACTGACGGATGGCGATAGTTGCCGCGAAGATGGCAGTGGCCATACCTACAACAGCTATCACATTCAGAATAGCAGGAGTGAGGCTATACAACGCACCGCTGCGTGCTATCATGTAGATACCGGCTGTAACCATGGTTGCAGCGTGGATGAGGGCCGACACAGGTGTAGGACCCGCCATCGCATCAGGCAGCCAGGTGTACAGAGGGATCTGTGCACTTTTACCGGTGGCACCGATGAAGAAACACAGCGCGATCCAGTTGTAAGTAGAAGCAGGCACTACGGTAGAGGCACCACTGATGCGGCCGAAGAAGTCCTGATAAGAGAGCGTACCGAAGTTGAAAATAACCAGCAGCATACCTATAAGGAAGCCGAGGTCGCCGATACGGTTCATGACAAATGCCTTTTTAGCGGCATTGGTGTAGTCGCGGTTCTTGAACCAGAAACCGATGAGGAGGTAAGAACAGAGACCTACACCTTCCCATCCGATGAACATAATTAGGTAGTTGGCACCCAATACGAGCAACAACATAGAGAACACGAACAGGTTAAGGAAGGCAAAATACTTTACCATTCCCTCGTCGTGATGCATGTAGGAGGTAGAATAGAGGTGGATAAGCGTACCCACACCTGTGATGATGAGCAGGAAGAGGGCCGAAAGCGCATCTACCTGGAAGGCAAACGGAACGTGCAGCGTGCCCGAGCTGATAAAGTCGAACAGAGTGACGATGGCCGGACCATGAAACGCAGGGCTCTTCACCTCGAAGAAGATGAGCAACGAGATGATGAAAGAGGCCAGAATAGCAATAGTGCCAATGGCGCCTCCCAGCGACTTCGGCATTTTCTTCCAGAAGATACCATTGATAAGGAAACCTATCAACGGGAATAACGGTACTAAATAAACCAGGTTAGCCATATTGCCAATCCCGCAGTTGCGGAAGTTTTAGTGTTTTAATCTGTTTAATATATTAATGTCGACCGAGTGCACCTTGCGGTACATCATTACAATGATGGCGAGGCCCACAGCCACCTCGGCCGCGGCTACCACCATGATAAAGAACACGAACAGTTGCGCATTCGGGTCGGCATAGATCTTGGAAAACGACACGAGGAGCAGGTTCACGGCATTGAGCATCAGCTCTATGCACATGAAGATGATGATCGCATTGCGCCGCATAAGCGTGCCCATGATACCTATTGAGAACAACAACAGGCTCAGGAACAGATAATGTGTGGATGTTACCGGCATCGTATTAATATAAAATTTTAAAAATAATCAATTGTTTCGGTTGCAGCATCCGGGCAATTATGCGTCGGCTTTTGCTACAACACCGTCTTCTTTCTTACCAATAACCACAGCGCCTACCATGGAACTGAGGAACAATACACTGCTGATCTCGAACGGAAGCACATAATCTTTGAACAGCACCTTACCAAGGTTAGAGATCAGACCGATATCGATAGGTGTTTTGTCAACAGTAACCGGAACAGCGGTTTTGATTGCCGCCAGCAAAACCAGGAACAGTACACCACCCGAAATGACCCCGGCCAGCTGCACGAGTTGCCCTTTCTGGGGCTCTACGTCGGCATTGAGGTTCATGAGCATGATAACGAACAGGAACAGTACCATGATGGCACCGGCATAAACAATGATGTTCACAATTGCCAGGAACTGAGCGTTCATGAGCAGGTAGTGACCCGAAATAGAAAAGAATGTGAGGATGAGGAACAGCACGCTCGTCACCGGATTGCGACTAAGGATGACCCCCAGCGCACAGCCAACCGCCGTTGCAGACAACACCCAGAAAAGTATATCGTAAATGTTCATTTTACTTACTGTCTTTATTTTGCGGGTGAGGAATGAGGAGGTCGTCTTTCTTATATATAAATGCAGCTCTGTTGTAGTTGGTAGGCATAACGGTCTCTGAGAGGTAAACAGCGTCTTTCGGACAAGCTTCCTCGCAGTAACCGCAGAAAATGCAGCGCAGCATGTTGATCTCGTACTTAGCCGCGTATTTTTCTTCGCGGTAAAGGTGTTCTTCGCCCGGTTTACGTTCTGCAGCCTCCATAGTGATGGCTTCTGCAGGGCAGGCAAGCGCGCAAAGGCCGCATGCCGTGCAACGCTCGGCACCGTTCTCATCGCGGTTGAGGATGTGGAGGCCACGGAACACCGGGCTGAATGGGCGTTTTACCTCAGGATAACTAACTGTAGCTTTTTTCTTGAATATGTGGCTGAGGGTAGTACCCAGGCCTTTGGCAATAGCCGGCAGGTAGGCGCGCTCCGATAGTGTCATCGGGCTGCGATCGATCTGGATGGCTTTGTTGGTTAATTTTTCCATTTTGTTCTTTTTCAAGAATTTCTTTAATCGTGATACAGGGTACTATTTATTAAATATCCAAAGTATGACAACGCCTGTGATCAGCATATTGATCAACGCAATAGGTATCAGCGACTTCCAACCCAGTTTCATAAGCTGGTCGTACCTGAAACGAGGCACTGTCCAACGGACAAACATGAAGAACAATACCATACCTACCGCTTTTGATACCAATACCAGAATACAAATGATGCTGAACAACAGTGGGTGCACAGCGCCTGCAACCTGATCCATGAACGGGAAGTTGTAGCCACCGAAGTAAAGTGTGATAATAATTGATGAACTTACAAACAGGTTGATGTACTCGGCAAACAGGTAGAAGCCGAGTTTCATTGATGAATATTCCTGGTGGTAACCCATGTTCAGCTCGCTCTCGCACTCAGGAAGGTCGAATGGAGCGCGGTTGAGCTCAGCAAAGGCACAGGTAAGGAAGATGATGAAGCCCACCGGTTGTTTGAATACATTCCAGGTAAAGTAACCATCGGCCCAGAAGCCATGCTGCTGTTCTACGATGTCGCGCAGGCTAAGAGAGCCAGTCATCATGAGTAGCGCGATGAGCGAAAGACCCATTGCCAGCTCGTAAGAGATGGCCTGAGAGGCCGCACGGATACTACTGAGGAGTGAGAATTTGTTGTTTGAGGCCCATCCGCCCAACATAACACCATATACACCAAGGCTCACTACGCCGAACACGAAGAGGATACCGATGTTGATATCGGCCACCTGGAACGCAACGTGGCGACCTGTCTCGGTCACATAGTCGGGGCCCCATGGCACCACGGCACTCGTCATAAGGGCGGTGAGCATAGCCAGACACGGACCAAGAATGAAGATGAGTCGTGTTGAGCGGTCAGGAATGATCTCCTCCTTGAAGAAGAGTTTCAGACCATCGGCCAGAGGTTGCAGCAGCCCCAGCGGACCCGCGCGGTTAGGACCGATACGGTCCTGCATGATGGCAGCGACCTTTCGTTCGCCCCAGGTAGCATACATGGCAATACCGAGTGACCCCATCAGGATAACCGAAATGAGAATCACTTTTTCAAGTATCAGCGCTGTGTCGATCTGTAATAACAGCATAGTGGCGCAAAAGTAATTTTAGTTAGTTAATAATTGTAGCTAAACCTCAGTCTCAACGAAGAGTAGTGGTAAAGCCAGTCCAATATAATTATTTATTCTTCTTAAAGTCGTCTGAGTGAGCCGGACCTTCGATCTTCGAAAGTTCGATTTCGGGCCTGTTCACATCACTTATGCTATGAATGTCTAATGTCAGTTTTGGTTTCTTGCCTATCACCTTGTCGATGAGTACAGGCGTTTCGGCGGTGCCGATGTTGCCGGCATAGTGTCCCTGCGAGATCACGCTGCTGCGCGGAATGTTGGATGGCCCTTCAATAACCCAGTCTGACACAGATTTTTTGTGGAAGCGGCAGTCGTTGCAGATCCATTCTTCCACCTCTCCCCACTGGTCTTTACGTGCTGTAACACGGAAAACCTCTTCGCCACGCATCCAAAGGCGCACTTTACCGCTGCACTTGGTGCAGTTGCAATGGGCATCCATAGGCTTGGTGAACCAAACACGATTCTTGAAGCGGAAAGTTTTGTCGGTAAGCGCACCAACCGGGCATACATCAATTACGTTGCCGATAAATTCATTGTCTAGCGATTTGCCGAGCAGGGTGCTGATCTGCGCATGGTCGCCACGGTCCAGAATGCCATGTTCGCGGCGTTCTGTAAGCTGATCGGCGGTGAATACGCAACGGAAACACATGATGCAACGGTTCATGTGCAGTGATATGTAAGGGCCGATGTCTTCTTTTTCGAAGGTGCGGCGCTTGAATTCGTAGCGGGTAGCTTCAGAGCCATGCTCGTAGCTGAGGTTCTGGAGGTCGCATTCACCGGCCTGGTCGCAAACAGGGCAGTCGAGCGGGTGATTGAGGAGCAGGAACTCCACAATACCTTTGCGGGCGTCTACTACTTTCTCAGAAGTGATGTTCTTCACCTCCATGCCGTCCATAACGGTTGTGCGGCAGCTGGCCACCAGCTTTGGCATGGGGCGGGGGTCTTTTTCAGAGCCCTTGCTTACCTCCACGAGGCAGGTGCGGCACTTGCCACCGCTGTTCTTCAGCTTGCTGTAGTAACACATAGCGGGCGGGGTCACATCTCCACCTATCATACGTGCCGCGTTCAGTATGGTGGTACCTGCAGGTACTTCTATACTGATATTGTCGATGGTTACTTTAAAGTTTGGTGTCTCAGACATTTTCTTTCAATATGTTTATATCTGCGTTTCTGTTATGTTTGTATAAGTAAGTTAACCACATTATAAGCGTTTTCATTGTGTGGCTGTTGCTGTTTATCAATCGTTTACATAGTCTGTGCAGTTCTTCGCTTTCGTTTGCCGACTCGTACTTAGTAAACTCTTTCAATCCATTTAAATCCGCTTGCAAATTTAACCCTTCCATATCAACTTGTCCTTCCTCAATTATCTTCAACACCCAACGCTCTATCGCTGGGACAAGCTGCACGATATAGTGCTTCTTATCTTTATGCTTTAATAATAAAAGATTCTGTGTTTTGTTTATCGTAATGCACTCTTCTATTATGTATTTTAGTTTCCTTTTGTCATTGTCAATAAGTGCGACGGCAAAATCATCTTTCAGCCGCTTTCCTTTTTCTAATTCATTAATTACGTTGTCACAACCCTGGCGGTGATTTACTTTACGTACTCCCAATATGTTTTTAAGAAGTACGGTATCAAAATAACATTCCGGAACAAAATGTAACTCCATTACCCCAGATAGCTTTCAATATTAAAAAATAAATCTACACCATACTCATATACCTCTTTTACCTCATCGTTGGTTAATGTCTTAATTGTAGTTTCACCACCTAAATATCCTACCAGATGAATAGCCAGCTCTTCGCGGGCATCTTCAAGAAAATCGCTCAAAACATGGGGGCTATGTGTAGCAATAAAATATTGATTATTGCGACCCTTATCGAATACGATGTCTTTTGTAAACATTCTGATGTAGGGTGGGAACATATGCGCCTCAGGTTCTTCAAACAACAGCACAGCGTTCTCATTGCTCATAATAGCTGCTTTATGAAAAATGAGGCGTTGCAAGGTATCGGCCATTTGGTAAAAAGGAATAAGAATCGGCAAATCCTCCGACCTTTTGATGCCTTTAATAGCGTTTGTTGAGGGGTCTATACTAAACTCTAAATCGTAACGCTTAAACAAGTCTGTGACCTCTTTTCTCAATTCTCTGTTTAAGTGAATCACATCAACTAAATTTTCGCCAAACGGGTGGTCTAAGTTCAGGCCTGAAGTTTTACGATCATTAAAGTTGTTTTTAAAAACATATTTTTTTACTGCTTTGTCAATTTTCTGCGTTCCATTATGTCCAGACGAACTCGAGAAAGTCTGCCCATTTCTGAATTTTACGGTTTTAAAGGACGTTGAAAATCCGCCAATTAAACCAACGGATGAGCTTATATCAAGCTCAATCTCTGCTTCTGAAATATATTTAAAATTGAGAACGTTTTCTTCGTCAGTCTTTATTTCAACAGGCTTCTTTACATCAGCATTATAGAATAGTTCATAGGAATAATTGAGCCGACATTGTTTATTGTAGTCTTCTTTAAACCCTTCCTGTAAATAACTTAAGGCCGACATGGCCTCCAATATAGCAGACTTTCCAACATTTGGATAACCTATAAACACATTAATCCGCTTACACCCGTCGATTTTTGCGTGGCGTATAGATTTGAAATTGGTAATTTCTATATGATCAATGTGGTTGCTCAACTCTGGTTTGTTGTTGTTCGATTTATCTTATGCGGTCGTAGGTACGTGAATGGGGTCGGCATAGTGAGCCAGGCCATAGTTACGTGTCTGTGATTCTTCAGGATTTTTCACGTGCCATTCAAACTCGTCGCGGAAATGGCGGATAGCAGCGGCCACCGGCCAAGCTGCCGCGTCGCCCAGCGGACAGATGGTGTTGCCTTCTATCTTGCGCTGAATGTCCCACAACAGATCGATGTCGCTCATCTTGCCTTTTCCGTATTCGATATTCTTCAGGATCTTGTACATCCAGCCGGTTCCCTCGCGGCACGGGCTGCACTGTCCGCAGCTTTCGTGCGCGTAGAAGCGGGCCAGCGTCATGGTGTGGCGCACCACGCACTGTGCATCGTCCAGCACGATGAAACCACCAGAACCCATCATGGTGCCGGTAGCGAAGCCACCGTCAGACAGGCTTTCGTAGTTCATGTAGCGGGTCTCGCCCTTTGCTGTTTTCAGTAGCAGATTGGCCGGTACTATAGGAACAGACGATCCGCCGGGGATACAAGCCTTCAGCTTGCGCCCGTTGGGAATGCCACCACAGTACTCATCGCTATAAATGAACTCCTCGACAGAGCAGGTCATGTCAATCTCGTAAACGCCGGGTTTGTTCACGTTGCCGCAAACAGAAAGTAGTTTGGTACCTGTAGATTTTCCAACACCGATCTTGGCGTATTCGTCGCCGCCCATGTTGATAATAGGTACAACAGCCGCTAACGTCTCTACGTTGTTCACCACGGTGGGGCGCATCCACAGACCCTGAATGGCAGGGAACGGTGGTTTCATGCGTGGATTACCACGTTTTCCTTCCAGCGACTCGATAAGGGCAGTTTCTTCGCCGCAGATGTAGGCACCGCCACCGCGCTGCACGTATATCTCACAATCGAAGCCGGAGCCTTTTATGTTCTTGCCCAGCCAGCCGTTGTTTTTCGCCTCGGCAATTGCCTGTTCCAGTATATCAGGTATCCAGGCATACTCACCACGGATGTAAATGTAAGTTGCATTGCTGCCCAGCGCGAAGCTGCTGATAAGCAAACCTTCTACGAACAGGTGCGGATGAAACTCCATGAGGTAGCGATCCTTGAAGGTGCCAGGCTCAGACTCGTCGGCATTGCAAACCAGATGGCGCGGCACGCCTTCGGGTTTGGCAAGGAAGCTCCACTTCATACCGGTAGGGAAGCCGGCACCACCACGACCGCGCAGGCCGCTTTTCTTCACCTCTTCCACAATATCGGCAGGAGCCATTTTCAGCGCCTTCTCTGCTGCACGGTAGCCACCATGCTTGCGGTAGGTATCGTAATACCGGATACCTTCAATGTGGTCGTTCTCTAATAAAAGTTTTATCGCCATTTTAATATTCAATGATCAGACCCGGGATCTTGCGACACCTCGCCTGAGTTGATGATCTATTTTTCCTTTGCTACCGGTACACTCTGTCTTGCGAATAATGTCCAGTGGTCATTTTCCCAGAGCCATACCTGCAGTACTTTCAGTTTAAAGGACATGAATTTTCCGTCCAGTACGGCATCTATATCTGCAATGCTTCTCGCTGATGCAACTGTGCCCGAGGTTTTCACGTCCGGTTTTGTCGCTGCGATCTTCTTGTAGACAAGTTTACCGTTATAAAGATCTTCTATCACTTCCCGTTTTGTCTCCACCCATCCATTCGAATGACCGTAACTGGTTTTTTCGTGCAGCAACCATTTGAGTGCAACACTATCGCGTGATTCGAGCGCTTTGTCGAAGTCAGCTATCGAATGACTGAGGCTGCCATAGTCGGGCTGCTGCGCCATGGCGGCACTGCAACAAACAACAAACAGTATGGCGAACAATCTCCTCATTTCTCTTGTTCAAAAATCATTATATAGTCTTCCAATGGCTCGAAGAAGAAATCTGTCCACCCAGATTTATGGGCTTTCATCTCTTCTTCGTCGGGCAGACCGGTATGTGTTACTGTCACCAGTGTCCCACCCGGGTTTTTCTTCAGTAAGTAATGAACCTCACTCGGTGCTACGTTCTGTGGCCATTCTGTGGTTGCCCACGTGCAGGCTATTTCATTCTCGGTTATCTTCTTCACAGTTCCATTCGCCCATCCATCGAACATGGAGAACGCACCTCCTTCTTTATTCTCAAATACCGCTTCCCCTCCGCTCCATCTTCTTATCAGCGTCGCATCGGTGAGCAATTTCACGACCCGGTGCGGTGGTGCCGATAGCTGAAAAGTGAGCGAGAGATCGAAGGCCATAATTAATTGTTAGCCTGCGTCCTCAACTCAACGATCAGCTGATCGATCTTTTCCTTAGTAAGGTGCTCCCTGTAGTGTTTGCCCAACTGCATCATGGGTGCATAGCCACATGCGCCGAGGCACTCTGCAGGTTTCAGCGTGAAAAGACCATCGGGTGTCGTTTCGCCCGGACCTATTCCCAGCTTCTCCTTAATGTAATCTATGATCTCGTCGCTACCTCTGAGCATACAAGGACCTGTATGGCAAACCTCCAGCACGTATTTGCCTACAGGCTTCAGGTTGAACATGGTGTAGAATGATGCTACCTCATAAACTTCGATAGGAAGAATATTGAGTATCTCTGCTACATAGTCCATGGCAGGCACATCCAGCCATCCGCCAAATTCTTCCTGGGCAAGGTGCAGTACGGGGATCAGCGCGCTTTTCTGCTTCCCTTCCGGGTAGCGGGCGATGATCTCTTTCACCTTGTTCATTTTCTCTTCTGAAAAACGTATGCTCATTAGTATTCGCTTGTTCGTTTCTTAAAAATATTTACGCGTCCAGCTCTCCCGCAATAACGTTGAGGCTACTCAGCGTCACCACCGCGTCGCTCAGCAGACCATCTTTCACTATCTCGGGATATGCCTGATAGTAGATGAAGCATGGCCTGCGGAAGTGCAGGCGATAAGGAGTGCGGCCACCATCGCTGATGAGGTAATAACCCACCTCGCCGTTGCCGCCTTCTACCGAATGATATACTTCGCCCGCCGGAGCGTCAATCTCACCCATTATCATTTTGAAGTGCCATATCAGCGCTTCCATCTTGGTGTAAACGTCGGTCTTAGGTGGTATGTGGTATCTGTCGGCTTCTTTTGCATAGAAGACATCTTTCTGAGACGGGTCTTCCTGCTCTATTTTGGCTATCTTTTCTACGGCCTGCTTAATTATGCTGACACTCTGCCAGATCTCGCCGTTGCGCACCATGAAGCGGTCATACACATCGCCGGTGGTACCTACAGGAATCTTGAAATCAAAGTCTTCGTAAGAGCTGTATGGTTGAGCCACCCGCACATCGTAGTCGACCCCGGCAGCCCTGAGGTTGGGGCCGGTGAAGCTATAGTTGAGCGCCCGTTCTGCACTGATAGGGCCCGCGCCTATGCAGCGGTCCATAAAAATGCGGTTGCGGTTCAGTAACGATTCGAACTCTGTCATTACAGCAGGGAAATCGGTAACGAAGTCGCGTAGTTTAGACCAGAAAACCGGGGAGAAGTTGCGTTCGAAACCGCCCACACGACCCATATTCGTGGTAAGACGTGATCCGCAAACCTCTTCAAAGATCTCGTATATCTTTTCGCGCCACTGGAACACATAGGTGAACGGAGTAAGCGCTCCTGTGTCCACAGCTATTACCGAGTTGCACACCAGGTGATCGGCAATGCGCGAAAGTTCCATAACTATCACTCGCATATAGTCTACCCGCTTCGGTGTTTTCAGCTTCAGTAGTTTTTCTATGGTCATGTGCCAACCCATGTTATTGATGGGTGCCGAGCAATAGTTGAGACGATCTGTGAGTGTAGTGATCTGATAGTATGGCCTTCGTTCTGCGATCTTCTCGAAAGCGCGGTGAATGTAGCCGATGGTCGGAACGGTTTCCAGCACACGCTCGCCGTCTATCTCCATAATGTTCTGGAACACACCGTGCGTGGCAGGGTGTGTGGGGCCAAGGTTAAGCGTGGTTGACTGCTTCTGAAGTGAATCTTCAGAGAGTTTTATATGTTGCTGTTGCTGTGTTTGTAATTCCATAAACCAAAATCCCTTTCGGGGCTGACCCGGATGTATTAAAAAATGTCTTTTGACTTTGCTGCTACCTATCCGCGACCGAACATTTCGTCGTCCTTATCGGTGCGGGTAGGGTCTTCCATTTTGTATTCTTTACGCATCGGGAAGTAGTCCATCTGGTCTACGTTCAGGATGCGGATCAGGTTCGGGTGACCTACGAAATTGATACCAAAGAAGTCATAGGTCTCGCGTTCCATCCAGTTGGCGCCTGAGAACACAGCGGTTGCGGTGAAGATGTCCGGTTTCGCGACAGGAACATACACCTTGAACCTCAGGCGGATATTCGCCCTGAGGTTGTGCAGGTGGTATACCACGCACAATTCCTCATCGGTGCGGTCGGGGTAATGAACGCCTGTAAGGTCAGTAAGGAAGTTGAATCCCTGCTGATCGTTAAGGAACTGAAGCACCTTTAAGTTCATTTCGGCGGGTGCGCGGAACGTGAGCATACCATATGGTTCCTCCCATTCGGTGAGTTGCTCGCCAAACTTATCTGTGAGTATCTGTCTGAGTGTTTCGTTAGTCATTGTCGGTGTCAATGGTCAGAGGCAATGCCGGATGCCGGTTGGTGCCGTGATCAAAAATATGCTTCGTTTACTTGATGCCGTAGCTTGTCATCAGTTCCTGATACACAGAGCTGTGCCTGCGCCTGAGGCTCTCGTTATGCACAAGGTCCTGCAGTTTGAGGATGCCGTCAAGAATGCCTTCCGGTCTTGGCGGGCATCCGGGAACATATACATCCACCGGTATCACCTGATCTATGCCTTGCAGCACAGAGTAAGAGTCGAATATACCACCGCTGCTGGCGCATGCGCCGATAGCGATCACCCAACGTGGCTCTGCCATCTGCAGATATACCTGGCGCAGGATAGGTCCCATTTTCTTGGAAATGGTACCTGCCACCAAAAGCATATCGCACTGGCGGGGAGTGAAACCCATACGCTCCGAGCCGAAGCGTGAAAGGTCGTAGTTGGAACCCATTGTTGCCATGAATTCGATGCCGCAGCAAGATGTTGCGAACGGCAGCGGCCAAAGGGAATTTGCGCGGGCGAGACCCACAACTTTATCGAATGATGTAGCGTGAAACCCTTCACCAGAGTAGCCTTCAGGCATCTCCACCATCTTGATCTTCGTATTGTACTGTACCGGCCTGGACATTATAAATTCTAAGACTAAAAGTTTACAATTGTTTACACGATTTCAAGCAAGCTATGTTAATCTTCCCAATCCAATGCACCCTTCTTCACGATGTACATGAAGCCGCAAAGGAAGAATGCAACGAAAAGAACAACCTCAATAAAACCCTCCTGACCCAGATAGCGGAAATTGACAGCGTAAGGGTAGAAGAAGATCACCTCCACGTCGAAAAGGACAAAGAGGATGGCAACAAGGAAGTACTTGATACCCATTGGCTGGCGGGCGTTTCCTACAGAGGGGATACCACTCTCAAAGTTGATGAGTTTGTCCTCTGTGCGCCTCTTTGGGCCCAGCAGATGGGTAACGGCCATCATCACGATGACGAACCCTACCGCAATCACGATCTGCAACGCGATGGGGAAATAGTTGAATGGCGTATTAGTTGCTTGTAAGAATAAATTCATATCAGTAACCCCTTGTGCTAGTGTATATATAATATGGAACGAACAAAGTTAAGGTTATGCAGCGAAATAGCAAGCAAACACAAACTTAGGTGTATACAGCCAAATACGCAGTAGTGTTTATTTCCATGCGATAGTGAAATGCTTCCATGTTTTTGTGCTTTCGTAAAGGTGCTGCATTGGTCCACCTCCGCCCGATGAAGTAGTGGTTGTGCCCATGGGGCTGCTGTTCATTCGGCCACCGGCACCCATGCCTCCCGGCCCTCCCATGCCGCCACTATTCATAGGCGCTGCGCTGGTATTAGTTTTTTTGGTGTTGTCTTTGAAACCTTTAACTGCATAGCATACACTAAGCGGTTTTCCTTTATGTGAAGCGCCTGCGTTTTCATACCCCCAAAGAGCTTTGAACGGAATTGCAGCTTCCCACACCAGCTGCTGGTACTCATCAATTGCCAGTTTTACCGTAACACCACATGGAAGCTGCTGCGATACCATATAGGCACCATTGCATGCAGCGAAACCTTCGAGAGAGAATTGATGGCAGTCTTCGGCACTTTTGCGCAGTTTTTGTACGAATTGACGGCTTAATTGAGGCGTTGCGTCCTTTTTGCTTCCTTCGTCGTGCGAGAAAAGTGCCGACAGATCATCCTCGTTGGGCAACGGGAAATTTATATGAAAAGTGGGGTCTTTGTGCCCGCCCGTATCGATAGAAACGGTCAGTCCCTGTTTCAGAACCTTAATTTGTGTTAGGGGATCGCCGGTTTGCATAGTTATATAAAGGAACTCCTCGTCGTTTGAGGTAGCATATGCAACTTTAGATCTGGCATCATAATTGGGGTATGGTGAAGGCCAGTCAGTGCAGTCGCCATTGATTACGATAGGCGTAGCCTGCCAGGTTCCGGGAACAACCGGGCCTGACCGGCCGGCGGGGGCGGCGCGCTGACCTACGCTCGCGGCGTGCCGTCGCTGCG
>JACSRV010000109.1 GCA_014879545.1 Chitinophagaceae bacterium
ACGGGACTCGAACCCGCGACCTCCGCCGTGACAGGGCGGCATTCTAACCGACTGAACTACCGATCCTTTCAGTTGGGAGTGCAAATGTAGTAACAAATCTGTAAAAGCAAAAACTTCAGAGGCTTCTTTTCATATTTTTTTCTTTCTTGTCCATCAGACGATAAGATCGGTTTGTGTGTAGCTGCCCGGAGATACAAAAACAGTCAAAATAGATACCTTCATGCGTACAACGAAAAGACAAATGGCTTTGCGATCTCTCCTATTTACGGCTGCTCTATTGAGCGGGGTCCTGTTGCCCGGATGCGGCAGCCCTGAACATGAGATACCAGCTTACGACCGCGACTTTTGCTCGCAGATCCATTTTGATAAACCGGGCGGCCTTCAAGCCGAACTTGCACCGCTTGCTGACAGCATGAAGACGAAAACCGGCGTGTATGTGCTGGAGGAAGGCGATGGGGCCATGATGGCACGAGCGTGGCTTTGCGAACATGCTGAAAGATCCATAGATGTACAATACTTCATCTTTGCCACCGATAATGTGGGGCTTATAGGCTGCGACTATCTGGTGAGAGCAGCAGACAGAGGCATAAAGGTGCGCATACTTATTGACGACCTGCTGGTGGACGCCCGAGCTGAAGACATCCTGACGATGGATGCCCACAAAAACATAGAGATAAGGATCTATAACCCGGGTGTGAACATCGGCAAGAATATTGCCGGAAAACTGAAGACACTTGTCACGGATTACAAGGGTGCCAACCAACGGATGCACAACAAGACATTTACGGTGGACGGACAGGTAACAATAACAGGCGGGCGAAACATTGCGGATGAGTATTTTGACTACGACCACGAATTCAACTTCAGAGACCGGGATGTATTGTTGCTGGGGCGGACTGTGAATGTGGTGCAACAATCTTTTGAACAATTCTGGGCGGACAGGCTGAGTGTCCCAATAAAGCAATTGCTGCCCACAACCGACACGGGCATAAACGATGCTACTCGATTTGAACGACTGCACCAATATGCGTGCAATCCGGAGAACTACTGGCCACAGGTTAGGGAGCGGATAGCGAAAATACCGGACGCGTTCAGGGAGATACAACGGACGGGCAAAATGGTATGGACTGACAGTATTTCGTTCGTATCGGACGTACCGGGAAAAAACGATGCGCCCGGCATGCATGGTGGAGGAGCGACCACCGAAAGGCTGACTGAGTTGGTTAATGCTGCACAGAACAAGATAGACATACAAACACCCTACGTAGTGCTGACTGACGAAGGTATTGACCTTTTCCGCAAAGCGGTGCAGCGCGGGGTACGTGTGCGGATACTTACCAACAGCCTTGCATCGAACGACAACCTGCAATCGTTTGCCGGATATCAGACGATACGTGAACAGTTGCTGAAAGCAGGCGTGCGACTGTTTGAATTCAGACCGGATGCAAAGGAACGATACAAAATAATGACGGGTGCATTGCAAAAGAAAATGAATTACCCCCCCGTATTCGGGCTGCATGCAAAAACAATGGTAATAGACGGACACATCACGGAGATAGGCACTTTCAATCTGGACCCGAGAAGTGCCAACCTGAACACTGAATGCATTACTATCATTCACTCGGCAGATGTGGCGAAATGGGTGCTTCAAGGAATGGAAGAAGAGCTAAAACCGGAGAATGCCTGGGAAACAACTACCACTTTCAATCCGGATGCCACAGCGAGCCTGAAACGTAGGTTGAAAACATGGCCACTGAAAGCGTTACCGAAGAATATTCTGTAGAAGACAGGGACCGAAGGCAGGAGCAGTACGCAGGAGCGGGTGACAGCGGCAGTCCGATATCGAGAAACACCTGAAAAGAACAAGGGCTTTCGTGAAGTACGAAAGCCCTTGCCACAACTATGAAAAAACTATAATTAACGGTTGAAAATGGTGCAGCGCATCTGGAACTGCACGTAATCGCGGTCTATAAATTTGTCGCTGAGGTTGATAACACCGTTGATGCCTTTGCGGTAGGACACACCTGCACGGACACGCTGGGTGAGGGCAACCTCGGTCTTGCCTACAAAACCTACATCAAAAGTTGGCGCTACCTGCAGGTTGCCACGATCGACCTCTGAAGTAGCAGGACGATTATCGACAAGCATCTTCTGGAAGTCGGGACCCACACCAACAGACATACGTTTCATGATCTTGTATCCTATGCTTGGTGTGATCTGGGCGTAATAAAGGTTGTAGTTAACGTCTTTCATCTTGGCCACACCAACCGGGCCTGAAGTAACAGGTGTTTTGTCGGTAGTGGTAACAGAACTGGTCTTAGATGCTGAACCCGGCTTTGCAGCAGTAGCACCGGATGCGCCCCCTGCATATGTGCCGCCACCGCCACTATAGTCCATGTACATTGTTTGCTGTGTATTGTCGGACGTTGCAAAGGCTACATCGCTTTCAACATATACTTTGTCGTTGATCATTTTGCGAATAGTAGCCCCTGCCATGTAGCCGCTGTTGCGATTGCCCTGGCAAACACCGCCCATTACGATCACAGAAAGATTGAGCGGCTTGCGAACTGTATGAGCCTCGTGACGGAAAGTATGCAATGGTTCGCGGTCAGGTGTTTCCTTTTTGCGCGGCACGACAGCATTAGCCACAGATGAACCTACTACAGGTAATGTCGTGGAAGCAGGTGCCTGTGTGGCAGGGACAATATTGTTGAGCTTCAGGCCAATTGATGAAGCAACGGCGGTATGGGCAGCAGACCTTGCGACAACCCTTACTTTTCTGATCTGTTTGAGAACAGCAGTCTCGGTAGTGTGTGGGTTGTAGGGTATCATGGCAATGGGTGCCGGTTGTGCCGGAGCGGCCCATTTTCCAACATTTGCGTAACCGGCTTTGCCATTGCCGGCGGGCAGATCCATTTTCCAGAGTGAAGTGACACCCAATGCCAATGCAACAGACGCGGCCATTCCGGCGGCAGGCATCCATAACCACATGAGCATACTGCGCTTTTTCGCACGGCCATCCATTTGCTCTACAAGCCGGTCCCAATTGCCGGGATTGTAGGCAAACTCGTTCTGATCAAACTTCTGTCTGACCAGTTCGTCAAATTCTCTTGGCTTCATACGTAATGTTGTTTTGTTCAGTTTTCATCACTTTCTTCTGCAGAAGATTCCTTGCCTGGTGCAAATGCCAGTGCGAGGTACCCTCGCTGATATCGAGTTGTTCGCTTATTTCTTTATGGTTGAACCCGTCAAAAACAAACAGGTTAAAAACCGTGCGTGTCATTGCGGGCAGTCCTTGTATCATTTTGACCATGTCTTTGAACTCAATGCGTTCCAGCCCTGAGTTGGACACTGACAGATTCGTTTCCTCGGCGGGTACTGCTCTGACGTGCATTACCATTTCCTCTTTGAGCGCATGGCTACGGAGGTAGTCGAGGCAGGTATTTACGACAATGCGCCTCATCCACCCCTCGAAGGAGCCTGAGTTCCTGAAATTGTCTATTTGAGTGAACACCTTTAAAAACCCATCGTTGAGGAGCTGTTCAGCATCCTGCATATCCTTGGCGTAACGGGCGCAAACCTTCAGGAACATACTGTAGTACGTTTTGTAAAGGTGCTCCTGTACCGCCCGGCTTTTTTGCCGGCACCCTGCTATTATTTCCTGTTCAGAATATGCGGGCATAAGGTGGTGGTCAGTTGGTCAATACTAGGTTATTTCATATGGTTCGCTTCGTCTTTCATTGTTTCGTGGTGCTTCATCACACCCTTCAGGAACAAGGCCGTGGTTAGCGACAGCCTGTAACAAAGATAGGTTTAAAGGGGCCGGTTGGCTTTCACGGTTTTGTAATGATTGTTTTGCTTTTGTAAAAAAATCGTTCAGTTGTAGCTTGTTTCCATTGAAAAAGGGCCCTTTTTGCTATTGAAACTAACCACTCAGATATAAAGACGCAAAACCATGCCAAAACCTTGGGTTGTGAAATATATTTTTTATCTACATTAGATTTGAGACGTTTTCCCTGGTATAAATGGGGCGGAACGGGATCAGTAACCGATGGAAAGCTGGAGGCCACCGTAACTGTGACTATCGCCGGTAGCAAATTCGCGGGTGAGGGTAGTCATAAAGTACTCAACACAAACATTCTGCCAAGCAGCCACAAAGCCCAGACGGTTTCGCAACACCGGCCGAGAGATGTCGGTTTCGCGTATGACGTATGGCGATGCACGGTTAAAAACGCCGCCCTGCAGGGTGGCATTGTAGCCGGGCAAATAGGCTGACGGCTGATCGTAGACGTAAAAATGAAGGTGCCTGCGGGATGCACGCTCGTCAGCGAACGGCGAGTGAAAATGCCCCAACATTACTGTTGTGCTCACGCCTGCACCGGTGAGCAGCGTACCAACGTTCACATTGGCGGCGGCCGACAGGAGAAAAAAATGGCGGTAGCGTAGCAACTCTTTTTCATAAGCGGCATCGTAGTTGAGCATAATGTCGTTACGGATCTGATGGAGCCAGCCGTTGGGCATATAATTGCCCAGCACTTTATGCACAAAGCCCTGAATATCGCCGGCAATAGCTGCCTTGCCTATTACACCCGCAGCGACCGAGGTATAAAATCGCTGGCGGCGCAGGGTATCAATTGCGATAGCGAAATTGCGGATGGTGAGCACACCGGCATATGGACGGTCGCCCACCAGCAGTGTGGGATCAGAAACACTGCCGGGGGTAAAGGCGTTGTGCTGGATACCAATACCGTAACGGGTAAAACTGAAACGGGGATTGTAAAGTAATTTGTTGGTAATGAGGCGATTGAACAGCGGCGTGACCATTTCCAGATCGAGGCCCTGGGTGTAATACCGGTCGGAGCCGAGGAAAAAATCGTTTTCGAACACAGCGCGTCCATAACCTCCGCCCGGCTGATCTTTGTATGCCTGCCAATTTCCAATTGATTGCGCAAAACCAACGGACGATGCAAAAAGCAAAATGAAAAAAGGCCAGAACCAAAATAAACGAACAAGCATGCCGGGTAAAAATACAAAAGCAAGATATGGTATCCTGAGTTGTCTGTTGTTAACATTGACACAAACTATGTGTGTATGCGGAAATGAGTTAGGAATATGAACAAATAAAGTGCATATTTGTATAATAAATAGTATTTATGTCATCTTTCCTCATAGCCGAGAGCGGGTCTACAAAAACCGATTGGTGCCTGCTGAGAAAAACAGGGAAACCAGTGTTTTTCAAAACCCAGGGTATCAACCCATACATACAGAAGAGCGAGGCTATAGCAGCTATGCTGCAGGAGGAATTTCCGGCTAAAGCACTAAAGACAGTTCCTGATACTATCTACTACTACGGGGCAGGGGCCTCGGCGGCAGACAAACAGAAACAACTGCAACAGGTGCTACGTAAACACTTTGGTGTCAAAGACGTGAAGGTGCAGAGCGACCTCACAGCCGCCGCGCAATCATTGTGCGGTACCGACAAGGGAATAGTGGCAATACTGGGCACGGGTAGCGCCTCATGTTTTTACAATGGAAATAAGATCGCTGTACAGCAGCCTTCACTGGGATATATTGCAGGCGACGAAGGCAGTGGAAACTACATTGGCAAGCGAATACTTCAGTACTATGCCTACGGAACGTTTGATGCAGAATTAAAGACAGGTTTCGAACTACGTTTCGGGAAGGACATACAGGCTATTATAGGCGAGTTGTATAGCGCGCCCTACCCTAACCGCTACCTGGCGTCTTTTGTTCCGTTCATCAACGATATGCGGGGACATTACATGGCGGAGAACATTATTGAAGACTGCCTGAACGACTTCTTTCATCACAATCTGCTGAAGTATCGCCAAAGCTGGACCTGCCCGCTTTATTTTACGGGTTCGGTAGCCTATACATTCAGGGATGTGATTGAGAGCCTTTGCAACCAATATGAACTGGAACTGGGAAAAATAGTGCAAAGCCCCATGGAGGGTCTTATAAAGTATCACCGGAAGAACATGCGTTAAATCTGCCCACGCGAATAGTCGGGCAACGTTTGAGTTTTACTCCTCGTGTTTTGAAGTGGAGTCGAGTGCCGCCTGAATTACCTTCATCTGCTTTTCTTTTTGCTGACGGGCGTAACGGCCTGCATGGAATAACTCATCGAGATTATCGAAAGAACGACGCCAGCTTATACCCACACCAGAGCGTTGGATATTGCGGTCTCTTGTGAGGTCATAGTCGCTGGTATGGAAGGCATTCAGGCGAAGACCGCTGGCGGGTGCCAGCAGGTACTGAAGACGAAAATCACCTGCCACGTTGAATGAGTTGGCAGCGTTGGCGGTAGCAGGGCGCCCCCAGTCGGAAGTGCTACCTACTGAAATAAGCAAACGATCGTTGAGGTAATTTTTTGTGACACCCAGCTTCAACTGACTTCTATTGACCCCGGTGATCTGCTGCGACTGATCGCTATAGTTGTAGTTGGTATACTTTACGGCAACATTAAGATTCCGATCTCCGATCAGTCTGTTCACGATGTTTGTGAGCCCGGAAGAAGCAGTGGACGAGATGATCTGACTAACATTATTGATGGCACCGCTGAGTGCCCCCTGCCCCATACCCTCCGGCGGGATAAAGGCACCAACCAGCAACAGAGAGGCCACCTGATCGAACTTCTGGCGATCATCATTGTTGATGAGCAACAACTTGGAATAAGCGAGTGAGCCTTTTGTGTGTTTACTTTCAAGATCGAGATCGAATGTAAGTTGCGGTGTGTAGATCGGTCCCTTCATGTGCAGCATAACATTTACCACCTGCGGTGCCTGCGCGTCGCGGGCTTCATTGTCGCGTATCATCATACGCTCGCCTGAAGAAAGGAGATCATACAGACGTGCCTTCACAGAATAGATAGCGTCCACGGCAATCTGAGTGGATTCAAAAGGCCCGTTGAACGCGATGGTGCTGCCCTGATTGAGGCGGAACATGCGGTGGATACCAACTTGCTGGAAGGTGAGCGTGTAATAACCCTGATTGATCGTGTATAACCCCGACATGCGCATATCATTGCTGGGGGGGATATCCATCTGGACATTGCCCTTTCCGGTTGCAACTATCTCATCACCGGTGGCGGCATCCATGACGATGTGGATCTCGGCCAGTTCGTTGAGGTTAGCATCGAGGTTGATGGATATCTTGTCTTTAGTGTGCCGCTCTGCTTTGTCCTGATCGGCACCATACGTTTTGAATGACACATAACTGTATGCACCAACGTACCCACCCGTGCTTGACGGAATATATAGTACTGACTTTGCCGCAGGATAACCGTTATACAGGTTGAGACGGATGTTATTGAACGGACCGCGGATAGTGAATGAATCCATACCTGCGATCATCTTGCCATAGAACAGATCATTCTCGTTGCGTGCCAGATTCATCAACTCCATTTTGGGCGTAGTAACCTTCAGACGCATACGCATCTTATTGAACAACTCGTGCGAGAAGTAACCTGACAACAGGGCTACATTTTTGTAGCTATCGAAAACCTGAATCTGCCCGAGGCTGATACGCTGATTGGTGATGCCGACTGTGGCCTTCGGGATGGTGTAATGGCAACCAAGGTAGTCGAGGCGGAACCCAACGTCTGAAACAGAAAGTTTTCCCTCCATCACCGGCTTGTCGTTGGATCCTGTTACCGACACGGTACCGTTTACCGCACCCCGAATATTGCTGAACAGACCAGTAAGGAACGGTGTGGCCCACGCTACACGGGCATTATTGAAGGTAATGGCACCATTGATCTTCTCGGCCGCTGCACTATCGAGTGCCACCTGACCTGACGCTGAAACACTTGCATGATCGCGGTAGATACCTGTCTGGGGATCGATGTACAACATTTTCTTCACCACATCCCAGCGGCCAACCACATTTATTGCACCCACAGTATCGCCGCCCAGCTTGACGCCACTGGCTCTGATGTTGGTGCTGATCTCGGTGTTGGTGAACGTATTTGCTACCACAATGTTGCCGTTTATACGACCATCGGCCTGATAAGAAGATAGACCAAACAGGTCGCCGAGCTGCGCCATATCCAGATTGGTAGTATTGACAATAAGTCCGCTACCGCTCCCTTGTGTGGACGATAACGAAACCCGTTGTATGCCGGAACTCAGGTTAACGCCAGAGACGCTCAGGTACTTATCGGAATAAACAATATTGCTACCGCCGGCGATATGCCACTTAACACGATTCAAATAAAATTGGGAAGGAAATACATTCAGACTCAGCGTATCGCTGTGAGCAAATATGCGGCCATTCAACGCAAAGGAACTGGCCCTATCGGGCGACATGGTGGCCAGATTGAACAATACCGAGTCGCTACCAACAGTAGCTGTGAGACTAAGCCCCCCATGCAGAATACTGTCGCCGAGCGCAATGTTACCAACGGTGGTATTAACACCCAGTATATTGAAGTCGCCTTCACCGAGGACACTAACGTTTCGCAAATGGACATTGCCAATGCGCCCGTAAGGAACAGTTGAGTTCAGCAGTAACTTCTTCGCATTTGTATTAAGAGACCCTGACACCACAGAATTATCGAACCCGCGTAATATGGGCAGAGTGATCGCAAAAATACTATCGACCTTCGCGGTTGTGATGCGGAAGCTAATATCCTGATCGGGTGCGTATTTCTCTGGCGCCTTAATGTAATTCGGGATGTAACGGGATAAATAATACTGAACCGAGGCAGGCAAAGCGCTGAGTCGATAGTTGCCATTTATCTCGGCCGTAAAGGCATCGCTGGTGAGGCTGATGTGGCGGTTACGCTCGTTGCCTGAAGACAACATGAACAATGAGTCTACGGCAAGTTTTCGGCCATTTCGCTTGAGGTCGATATTGAACAATTTGGCATTTCCATAGAAGTCATCAATAGTACTTCCTGTGCAGTTGAGGTCGAAGTCGGCGGCGGCAGTAAAGTTGTCGGGTGTGAGATTGATCTCGCGGAAGTTTGCAGAGAGCAAATGCGCAGTGGCATTGATCTTCATGAGCTTGTCGGCATGGTTGAGCCCGCCATCGAATGTGAGCGCGAGATTTGGATCATCTACGATGAGCTTTCCTTTAAATTCCTTGCGCGCCAAAACGCCATTAGTGTAAATGTTGTGGTAGTTGTAGCCGTTGATCCCGAATTCGCTGAGCACACCATCCATTCGAAGCTGCATCACCTCGGGGTCGAAGGAAGTACCAGATACCTTTTCATTGGCGGTGATATTGCCGAGCACCGGCTGCCTGAGGAGTCTGCCTAACTGAAGCTGATCGGTGGTAACAACACCTGAGTATGTGGCGTCAGCGGGACTGAAACCGGGCAATTTCATACGAACATCTGTACCAACAGTACCCATGTTGGTCTTGAGTACTCCTGTCACATGAAAATCTTCTATGTAGCCCTTGTAATTACCGGAGAAGAAAGCGAAGGTGATGCTGTCTGCAGCAATGTTGGGATTGTTGTGCAAAGCAGGCGCATAGTGTACAATACCTTTTCCTGTGGTAAGTATCTCACCTTCCGAAAATGTAATGTAAGTGGAATAAATGTCCGGCAGGCCGGTCATGGTGAGATCACCCTTTAACGCTACTTTACCATCAGAAACATTAAGATTCTTTGCGGAGATATTGGTAACTGTTCCCCGACCGTCTCCGCTTATGGTCACCTTCATGTCGGGGAAGTCCTTCATTTCTTTCGCGAAGAACTCAATATCTCTTTTGTCCACTTTCGCATCGCGCAGGTGGGCAACCATTTTGACACTATCGAGATAGTGGTTAAAGTCGGGGAAGTGGCGGTAGTGCATCGCGTAATAATTACGCAGCTCGCTGTAGTCGGTTGCCAGGTAAAGATCTTCACAGATGGACGCGATGGGCGATACCGTAGCCCTGCACTTCATTTTGCGTATGGCTATACCGCAGCGTTCCTCAGCTGTGACATTATTGATGTTCCCCCTGACGGTGTCGCCGATAATATGCACATCAGAAACATCGATATTGATCTTCCGGATGTCCATGTGACTCTCATCGAACTCATCGGGTGTAGGAGCATCGTCGTCGGCTTTTAACATGAACGAACAATCTTTTAGATCGACCTTTTTTACGTTTACCGCCCACATGTCGGGATTGAATGGCGTGACATCAAAGGTATCGAGATACTTGGGGCGGAGATGTCGCGGACGACCGCCTTTGTATTCGTTTATAAAAATAGACGTATTGCTGACCGCGATCGTTCTGATATCGATTAGCTTCCTGGGAATATTTAAACCCTCGGAATTGACGAGCAATGAGCCTATGTTGTATTCCATGTCTTCGCCTATCCACTTGTCGTGCATGTGAAAGCGAACATTCTCCATCTCCACCTTCTTCAGGTCAATTTCGAATGGCTGTGACTGCTTTTTATTCTTCTTCGGGGGAGACGCAAACGCATCGGCAATAAAATCGTAGTTCCAGACCTTTGAGTCATGGCCACGATTCAGATTGACATAGGTGTTTTCCAAACCTACATACTGAATGACCGGCTTGTTTTTGAAAATGAACCAGTCGGTGATGCGAACGGAGATCTCCCCAGCATAGAGCAAAGTATCTTTTGACTGGTCTTCCACATACACACCCTGAATCAGAAGACTGTTAAGGATTCCGATGCGAACATTGGCTACCTTAACCTTTGTTTGCAATCTTTCGGAGAGGATATCGGTTGCTTTTTGCGCCAGAAATGTCTGGATAGGAGAAAAGTTTATAAGAGCTACCACCGTCAGCAGAAGCAGGAGGATAACCAATACTACATAACCCGATATTTTCAGAACTCTTTTCAGGACCGGTCAAAAATTACACAAATAGTTGCAAAAATAACGCCAAACGACCTAAAAGGGAGGAAAAGTGCTGTTAAAGATAGAATTAGTAGCCAATATCGGGATATGTGGCGTTGCATATCAAAAAAAAGTCCCCGCTGTAATGCAGCGGGGACCGAAATGAATGAAAGGACTGCATCAGAGTTTGCGCAACGGAACGTGAGCACGCGGGCGCCCTGTCTGATCGCGAACAACGACGATATAACTGCCGGGCGGCACGTCTGAAACCGGGAATCGGTCAACCGACGTGCCGGAGGCGTAAAAACGGGTGACCTCTTTTCCCATAATATCAATCAGATAGAGTTTATCTCCTTCTGATAGCCCGGCCACCTGCAATAGGTCTCCGGCCGGATTGGGGAACACCCGCACATCGGCATTACTTTTCAGATCGCTGACACCCGTTGGCGGCGGCGGAACAATAACTGTAGCGGTATCGATCAGGTTAGCTATTGCAGAGTCGGCACCGGCCTGACTGAAGGCGTAGAAATAAGTGATAGTCTTTTCGTTGGCTGGATGTAGATGTGTTGCCGCAGTGGATTTATAACCAACACTGTCGGACGCGCTATCGACCGGCGCCAGGTGAGGGATACGGAAAACAAGGCCGATGGCGACATCGGCAGTATTTGTAGCACCAGCAGCATACAACGACGAAGATGTAGCGTAAGACATTCCGTAAATTGTAGAGAGGTCGACTGAAGAACTGATAGGCCATGAGTTATATACAAGACAGCGCGCGTTGGTATCGAGTGTACCCAGGGACATTTTGGTAATAGCACCCGTGATACCAGTTGCAGAAACCATGGTCGCACCCAATGCGTTTGGCTGCTGAAATTCAATTTTATTTGTGGTAGTGAATGCACCACCCGGCCAGCTTTGATCGTTATCGGGGTCAAGACTGCGGAGGTAGTATATATTGTTTTTAGGCACCGACGCATTGTTGATGAGCGTCACTTTCATGGAGAAATAAAGCGCATTAGTATCAAGCGTGGTGACCTGCCTTACTGTCATACTGTCGAATGTACCCTCCCAAGTGCCGATGACCTTACTGCCGCTTACTGCATAAGCGGTATTGGCCCCGGTGAGGCCTGTGCCTGTGAACCCCATGCAACTGTGCGCCTGGGCACGAATACTCCCAATCTGAAGGTTCCAACCTTCGAACGGGGTACCCGGAACAAAATAGTCGCCAACATATGCAGGGGTACCGACGGTCCAGCCGTCCATTGCCGGATCGGCCACGAAACCGAGACTGCCCCCACCGGAAGAGGAAGTGTGCGGGTGATAACCTGCAGGGGGAGTGGCGGCACCAAAATCGCCGTTGGCACAGATGCCGGCTTCTACGTAACGACCTTTGAGAAAAACACTTCCTCCGGTCATTTGTGCACGAGAACTGAAAGTTGCAATAGTGCATATCGCAGCGAGGGCGACTGCAATTAATCTGATACTTTTCATAAAATGTGATTTGTGTACCTTGAAGGTAGTACACATTATTCTAAAAACACCTATTGAAAACGCACTATTTTCGGTGTCTGACGAAAATATATCAGAAATATAAATCAATGGTTAATAACCTGCAGAAAGACACCACGCAACATGAACTCCAACCGAAAAAATGCGCAAAATTCTTAGAGGAGAAATCTCTTATTTCCGCTCGCCGATCTGCTGGCGCCACATAGCGTAATAAAGCCCACGTTCGGCGAGCAAAGCCTCGTGAGAGCCCGTCTCGACAATATTTCCTTTTTCAAGGACGTAGATACGGTCGGCATGCATGATGGTTGAAAGCCTGTGGGCGATCATGATTGTAATGTGCTCGCGACGGGCTGTAACGCTGCGAATGGTCTGTGATATTTCCTCTTCGGTCAACGAGTCGAGGGCGGAAGTGGCCTCATCAAATATCATGAGCCGCGGATGGCGCAACAGTGCACGCGCTATAGATATCCTCTGACGTTCTCCACCGGACAGCTTCAGACCACCCTCCCCTATCACAGTATCAAGGCCGTTCTCGGCGCGCGACAGAAGGTTCTGACACGAGGCCTGCTGTAATACGAGATTGATATCCTGTTCCGTAGCCGTAGGGTTGACAAACAAAAGATTCTCGCGGATGGTACCGGAGAACAACTGTGGGTCCTGAGTAACCAACCCCATCTGGTGGCGGAGTTCTTCATAATCTATGCGCGAAAAACTGTGCCCGTTATAAGAAATGTCACCACGCCCGGGCTGATACAAGCCCACAAGCAGCTTCACCAATGTGGTCTTTCCACTACCCGAGGGGCCAACGAAGGCGATGGTCTCGCCCAATCTCACTTTGAACGAAATGCCATCGAGTGCAGGCCGATTGGAACTGTTGTGCTTGAAAAGTACATCGGAGAACACCACCTCTTCAATATCGTTTATTTTTTCGGGAGATTCCGGAATGTACTCGACCGGTTTCTTCAGCAACTCCTGCATATTGTTCAAAGATGCCTCGGCTTCCCGGTAAGATAGTATCACGTTACCTATCTCCTGCATGGGGCCGAATATGAAGAATGAGTAGAACATGAGTGTAAGGTACTGACCCGGAGAGATGGCACCGCGGTAAATAAAATAGAGCAGGCACATTACGATAAGCTGCCTGAGGAGGTTCACGAACGTACCCTGAATGAAGGAGATGGTGCGAATACTGCGCACCTTTTTCAATTCCAACGTAAGAATCTTGATGGTGGTGGCATTCAGCCTTCTGATCTCCTGATGGGTGAGGCCCAGACTTTTCACCAACTCTATGTTCCGAAGAGATTCGGTGGTAGAACCGGCAAGCGCGTTAGTTTCCGTTACGATCTTTTTCTGCACCGTCTTGATACGCTTGGAGAGCGAGTTGGTGAGCAAAGCAAGCAGACCCGCACCTCCCAGATAAATGACCGGCAAAAGCGGGCTAAGCGAAATGGCGTAAATGATAACGAAAACGATGCCGATGACGGTGGGCAACAGGACATTAAAAAACGACTGGATGAATTTCTCGCAGTCTACACGCACCTTCTGCAAAACTGAAAGTGTGCGACCACTACTCTGATCTTCGAATTCCTGATAGGGCAACCGGAGTGCATGGCGCAAACCATCGGTATAGAGTCGAGCACCGTATTTTTGAATGACTACATTAACAACGTAATCCTGAAAATTCTTGGCGATACGCGAAACCATGGCAACACCTATGAGTGCACCGATGAGCCCGAGTGCGCCGGTGAGAAATGCATGCAAATCGCGGTGAAGATGGCCTTCTTTATCAACTGTGAGCGGATGGCTGACGTAACCGTCCATGAGTTTACCGGCGATAAGTGGATCGAGTAGGGAAAAGGTCTGGTTAATAGCCGCCAGCACTATTGCCAGGACGATCATCCCTTTGTAGCGCGAGAGGTACTGCATTAATAATTTCATAGGGTGCAAAGGTATGATGTGCCAGATTACAATTGACAGAATTTAATATCTGCATTATTTATTCATGCATTTCGCCGGCATAATATCGTTGTAACATGCTGCCAACGACCTTGTCTATGGGCAGCGTGAACGTATCGGCAGACACATCTGAAAGGGGTAACCAAAAAGTGCGCTCGCCGGGGACAAGGTTATTGATGAGCGCCGGTAGCTGTCCGGTCACCAAGTAGTAAATGCTGATAACCTGAGAATTATCGAACGCTGAAGCCTGAAAAAAATCGGTTGTATAAAAATGGCGCACAATATTAATATCCAGATCCAGCTCTTCTTTCCATTCGCGTTTCAGACAGTCTGCAATACCCTCACCCCAGTCGAGCCCGCCACCGGGAAACTTGATCACCATTCGGCCGGCAATGAGCTCCTCGTTAACGAGCACATGGGTCTCAGTGAGCCAGATACCATAAACACGGATATTAAATCGTTTGTTTTCTGCCATAAATATGCGGCTTTCATTAACTGAGAAGCGACAACAAAAATAGCATACCGATACCTGATACCGCAATAAGCGTGCAAAACGGCCGTTATGACATTACAAAAATATTACTCATTGCCCCTAAATCAAGGGTCAAATGCAGTAACTTCGCACCCTCAAAAACAGACAAACAGCATGCAGAAACTACAAATGGTGGATCTGAAACGCCAGTACGAGAAGATAAAACCAGAGGTTGACAAGGCTATTCAGAGTGTTATTGACAGTACTGCTTTTATAGGTGGTCCGCAGGTGAACCAGTTGGCTGCTGAACTGGCTACTTATGTGGGTGTGAAGCACGTTATACCATGTGCAAACGGTACCGACGCGCTGCAGATCGCACTTATGGCACTGGGGCTGGAGCCGGGTGACGAAGTGATCACACCATCATTTACCTATATGGCAACTGTGGAAGTGGTAGCACTGCTGAAACTGACGCCTGTGTTTGTGGATGTGTACCCTGATTCGTTCACTATGGATATCGACTGCCTGAAAAAAGCAATCACGCCCCGCACCAAAGCTATCATACCGGTTCACCTTTACGGCCAATCGGCAGATATGGAACCACTGCTGGCAATTGCGGCTCAACACGGAATACCGGTAGTAGAGGATAACGCGCAAGCGATAGGCGGCACCTACACGTTCAGCGACGGCCGCACCGTGAGAACGGGATCTATGGGACAGATAAGCTGCACATCGTTCTTCCCGTCAAAGAACCTGGGCTGTTATGGCGATGGCGGCGCTATGTTCACAAATGACGACGCCCTGGCCGAGCGCCTGCGCATGATAGCGAATCATGGACAGAAGACCCGCTACTATCATGAGATGGTGGGCTGCAACAGCAGACTTGACGCTATGCAGGCTGCGGTGCTGCGCGTGAAGCTGCCGCACCTGGACAGTTACTGTGATGCACGCCGTACTGCTGCTGACTTCTACGACAAAGCATTTGCCAACAATCCGAAGATCACTACTCCGTTCAGAGCTGCCAATGCGCGCCACGTGTTCCACCAATACACGTTGAAACTCAACGGAGTGAACCGTGATGAGGTGAACCAGAAACTGGCAGATCGTGATATTCCATCGATGATCTACTACCCTGTGCCGTGCCACAAGCAGGAAATGCTGAAAGCATACAACACGGCCAACGCCGACCTGCCTGTAACCAATATGCTGCAGGATTGTGTCATTTCGTTGCCTATGCACACGGAACTGACCAACGAAGAATTGACTTATATTGCAAACAATCTGCTGGAAATAGTAGGATAAAGTACTCATTATGATCATAACAAAAACACCCCTTGAAGGACTGCTCATCATAGAGCCGAAAGTGCATGGCGACGACCGCGGCTACTTCTTTGAGAGCTATAATATGAAAGAACTGGAAGCACAAACAGGGTACAATACTCCGTTTGTACAAGACAACCAGGCCCGTTCTATAAAAAACGTTCTGCGCGGCCTGCACTACCAGAACTACCCCGTGCCACAGGCAAAGCTGATACGCGTGCTGGAAGGCGTGATCTGGGATGTAGTAGTGGACGTGCGGAAGAATAGTCCGACCTACGGACAGTGGTTCGGAGTGGAGCTTTCGGCTGAGAACAAGAAGCAGTTCCTTATACCTCACGGCTTTGCTCACGGGTATGCTGTTCTGAGCGATACGGCTGAAGTATTCTACAAATGTGATAATTTCTATAACAAGCCAACGGAGGGTGGTGTTTTTTATAACGACCCGGCGCTGAACATAGACTGGCGAATTGATCTATCGAAGGCTATTGTGTCTGAAAAAGACATGAAACAGCCATTACTGAAAGACGCCAACAACGGCTACTAATACGGTCAGTAATAAAACTCATCAAAACCGCCCGTCAGGATATGCCGGGCGGTTTTGTTTTAAACGGCATCAACGGGCAAAATCTAAAATTCCCCTATCTTTGACCACATGGATGTACCGCATCTTTTATTATATATAGTTATCTGCATTTTGCTGATCGGTTTTTTTGCCGGAATGGAAATTGCATTCATTTCTGCAAACAAGCTGAACATAGAGCTCAGAAAGAAACAGGGCAAGTATTCGGGTCGGATCCTGGCCAAATTCATGGATAACCCGGCAGAGTTTATCGGCACTGCGCTGGTGGGCGTGAACGTGATACTTGTTGTGTATGGTGCGCTTACCTCTCAACTTACCAATACTGTGCTGGAATCGGCGGGTTTGGACCTGCCCGAGTACGCGAAACTGGCGATAGATACTGTTTTCGCAACTTTAGTGATATTGATATTTGCTGAATTTCTGCCGAAAGCGATATTTCGGCACAAAGCGGACACCGTGTTATCGGTATTCGCCATCCCGATGAAGGGGATGCACTTTATCTTCTCGCCTATCGCCGGTGTGTTTGTATCCATTTCTGAGTTCATCCTCAAAAGACTATTCAACGTAAACATTAAGGAGAATAAGCAGGTGTTCAGCCGGGTGGATCTTGAGTTGTTTGTGAAACAGAGTATGCGCGGCCACGAAAACGAATCGAACGAAGTAAATCAGGAATTGTTTGAGAATGCGCTGTATCTGGTGAATGTGAAAGTGCGCAAGTGCATGGTGCCACGCAATGAGATAGAAGCAGTGGATATCACTACCTCAGTAGAAGAGTTACGAGCGAAGTTTATTGAAACCAAACTTTCGAAGATCATTGTTTACGACGATTCGGTGGACAATATCCTGGGGTATGTGCATCACTTGGATATGAATCGCCGCCCGTCGCATATCAAAGATATTCTGCACAGCATAACGGCAGTGCCGGAAGCAATGAGTGCAGTGGACCTGATGAACCGATTCACGAAAGAGCGTAAGAGCATAGCGTGGGTGGTTGATGAGTTTGGAGGAACGGCGGGTATTGTGACCATGGAAGATGTGCTTGAAGAGATATTCGGCGATATTAACGACGAGTATGATGAAGAGCAGTTTGTAGAAAAACAGATAGCGGAAATGGAGTACATCTTCTCGGGCCGTCTGGAGCTGGACTATCTCAATGAAAAGTATGGATTCAACTTCCCTACTGATGATTCTGAAACGCTGTCGGGATATATCATTACCCAACATGAGACGATACCAAAGATCAAAGAGCGCATCTTCATAGGCCGATATGAATTTGACATACTGCTGGTAACCAACACGCGAATCGAGACGGTGAAAATGAAAGTTCTGCGTTGATCATAAAGCAACTCATTCATCAACAATGGCGGGTTTCGCCAAAAATTAAAATAAGAATCAAATGCCTGTACTACGTCCTTTCAATCTGCACAAATGGATAGAAGAGAACCGCGACCTTTTGAAGCCACCCGTTGGGAACCAATGTGTTTACAAAGAAGCTGACGATTTTATAGTAATGGTAGTGGGCGGACCTAATGCACGCAAGGATTTTCATTATAACGAAGGTGAGGAACTTTTCTACCAGTTGCAGGGAGACGTTGTTGTTCGTATCCAGGAAGACGGAAAGATCGTAGATATTCCTATTAAAGAAGGCGATATGTTCCTGCTTCCGGGGCGCACTCCACACTCTCCGCAGCGTGGTGCTGACACCGTGGGACTGGTACTTGAGATCAAGCGCAAGTCGGAAGAGATGGACGGTTTTATGTGGTTCTGCGAAAACTGTCACGAGAAACTGTACGACGAATACCTGCACGTTTCAGACATAGTGGCTCAGTTACCACCGGTAATGAACGGATTTTACTCGGACGAAGAAAAGCGTACCTGTAAGAAATGCGGCACCATTATGGAGCCACCGGCAAAAAAATAACGGCAACAACTACATCAGGCCATCATCTTCATCGCGAAGGAGCCCGCTCATGAGCGCCTCCCACTGAGCAGTGGTGAGCCCATGCCACAGATCATCGGCATTGGTTTGGCGGTTGCGCCCGTGATACGAAGCATAAAGGTCCTTTCCTCGCCTTCCCACAACAATAGTGGTTGTATCGGTGTCGCCATCAGGCTGATCGACCGGCTTTAACCGCACTGCAAAAGTTTCTTCATCGGTATCAGGGTAATCGTCGTATTCGAGTGCTTCGATCACATAGGCATCATGGTCGGCCGTTGGTTGACCGGCAGAACCAGAAACGATGAGAATATGATCGTGCCGGCGCGCGTGCCGACGGACCAGATGACCTGTAGCATCCTGCAATTGAAAACGTACTTCATCGAGCACACCTACGGTCGCCCAATCGGTAACCGCCAATAACCGATCCTTCGCATCAACAAAAATGAAGGAGGCATCGTCGACCGAGTCGCACCCAACTCTGCATACAATATCAGTTTCTGATCCGATAGTGTGCGCCGGAACGAGATAGTGTGTTGTTTGCATGCGTGTTATTTTTATGAAAGATAATAAAAATATCGTGCCATATTTTATTGCCCGGGGCATTTTGAATATGAAATTGAGAGGTGCCGCAAATTTTGTGGTAACTTGTAAGCCAGATAAAGATGGTGACTGCAATGATGCCGGAGATAAGAACCGTGAACGTAATAAGGTACGTGACGCCACTGCGCGAGGGCGGTTCTATGCCCGCGATTGCAGAGGCCGGTGATGGCTTTCTGTATGTACTGAAGTTCCGGGGAGCAGGACAGGGCAGGAAGGCACTGATAGCCGAGCTGATAGGCGGAGAACTGGCACGTGCGGCGGGACTAAAGATGCCTGAGATAGTATTTGCGCAACTGGATGCCGCGTTTGGCCGCACAGAGCCGGATGAAGAGATACAAGACCTGCTGAAAGCGAGCACCGGTCTGAACCTTGCAATACATTATCTTTCAGGGTCTATTACCTTCGACCCTACGGTAACAAAAGTTGATGCCAAAACCGCATCCATGATCGTATGGTTGGATTGCCTGCTGATGAATGTAGACCGCACTTGCAGAAACACCAATATGCTTTGGTGGAACCGCGAATTGTGGCTCATTGATCATGGTGCTTCGTTATATTTTCACCATTCGTGGCAAAACTGGGAGGAAAAGTCAACTATGCCGTTTGCCATGATAAAGGACCATGTGCTATTGGCTTATGCGGGCATGCTGGAGGCTGTGAATGAGCCTATGAAAGCGCTACTGACACCGGAACTGGTGCGCAGAATTGTGGATCTGGTGCCCGACGAATGGTTGGTGGAAGACTCACCATTCACCACAGCAGAAGAACACCGGAATGCCTACTACCATTTTCTTACGGAACGGATACAATCATCAGACAAATTCGTAAAAGCAGCCATCGATGCAAGATCAGCACTTATATGAATATGCCGTGATAAGGGTGGTGCCACGGGTGGAACGTGAAGAGTTCATCAACGTGGGCGTGGTGCTGTATTGTGCCGGCAAGAAATTCCTGAAATCGAAACTGTCAGATAATCTGGACAGGTTGCAATTCTTCCCCGATGCAGACAGCGATGAAATAGCTGCCTACCTGGCGGCATTCGGAATGGTTTGTGCCGGGGCGAAAGAAGGCGGCACCATTGGTAAATTGCCACCGGCAGAGCGGTTCAGATGGCTTACTGCGACACGCAGCACCGTGGTGCAGGCATCGAAGGTGCACCCGGGATTTTGTAGCGATCCGGACAAAAAGCTGGAGGAACTTTTTGCACAACTTGTGGCCTGATAGGTCTATAACCAATATCATTTTTCTAACGTTTTCCCGATGGTACCTTTGCGCTGTATCTCAACAGGAATAGTATGCCACTACAAGCAAAAGAGAAGGCGCCCGCCTTTGCTACGATAGATCAGAACGGACAAAAACACGCGCTCAAAGATTATAAGGGGCAAAAAGTAGCACTCTACTTTTACCCTAAAGACAATACTGCCACCTGCACAAAACAAGCTTGCAATCTGCGCGACAATTTTGCTTTGCTTAGGGAAAAGGGGGTTACCGTATTAGGAATAAGCCCCGACGACGCCAAGAGCCACAAGAAATTTGAGTCAAAATTCACGTTGCCATTCACGTTGCTGGTTGATAATGATTCAGAAATTGCAAAGGAATATGGCGTATGGGCATGGAAAAAATTCATGGGTAACGAATATTGGGGTATTCTACGCACTACTTTTCTGATAGATGAAAAGGGGAAGATTGCTCATGTGATAGAAAAAGTGAATAGTGCCGATCACGCTGCTCAGATCATTGAGGTATGGGGGCTTTAATAGCTTTACTCCCATTTCCCGACCTTGTTTTCGTTGCTCATTTGGAAAGTTCCCGATTAGCCGGGAACAATGACGATATTTCTTTAATAAAAGCAGGTTTCAGCACTACCAACTCGCATAATTTTTGTACCTTTCGGGCGGTATGAGCAATCATACCCTTTTTTGTCTTTATAAGAGACTGAAAAACAACAGGATAGTAAATTTTAGCTAGCCACAAACCGAAAAGACAATGTACGCATTTATAGGAGGTGACCTTGTATATAAATCTCCGTCCCTGCTTCATGTAGACGTAAATGGGGTAGGCTATGAAGTAAACATCACTTTGCAGACCTATGTCAAGATACAGCACCTGGACCGGTGCAGGCTATTTACCCACCTTCAGATAAGAGAAGACGCATGGGTACTGTATGGCTTTGCCGATGAAGATGAGCGCGCGACCTTCCGCCAACTGCTGAATATAAGTGGTGTTGGTGCTGCGACGGCACGCATTATACTTTCTTCACTTACAACAGACGAATTGGAGCGTGCCGTATCAGACGAAGACTCGAAAGCGCTGGAACGAGTGAAGGGCATAGGCGGGAAAACAGCACAGAGGATCATTCTGGAACTGAAAGGAAAGCTGCAGAAACGTCAGAATAACACCACTATAACCACCCCGAAACACAATACTACCCAGGAAGATGCGTTAATAGCGTTAGTGAATCTTGGCATCAGTAAGTCTGTTGCCGAGGGTGCTATTAATAAAATCAACAATATTTCTTCACTATCGGTCGAAGAGATCATAAAACAGGCATTGCGGGCCTTGTAGACACGCAAGCGGTTAACCATTGAAGGGGCAGAGTAATTTCGGATACAGGTTTTTATTATTCATTGCGCTGGTAGTAGCAATAGCCAATGCTGCTGCCCGCGGCTTTCATCCGCTTTTCCCGAAACTGCTACCTGCCGAGGACACAACCGGCACCGACACCACAAAAGCAGACACATCCCGAAATCTGAAATTTCCTATTCACGACAAAACGGGCAACCCGGTGACCGACCAGTCTTTGCCCAAAAGTATTGATCTGGAAGACCCGAAGAATGTAAGGAAGACATTTGAGTACGATCCGGACTCCAACAGGTATTACTACACATCGAAAGTGGGCAACGAATACCTTCGTAACCCTACTTATCTGACGCTGGACGAGTACATGAAGTACCGTGCCAAAGAAGATGAGAACGCCTACTTTCAGCGCAGGCTGGACGGGCTTATGCTCTTCAACAAAACACCTGAACTGCCCACGATGTATAAAGAAGGGCTGTTCGACCGCATATTCGGAAGCAGCACTATACAGGTGAAGCCACAAGGTAACGTGGACATCACGTTCGGCAATATATGGCAGAACATGAAGAACCCTACCCTTCCGATAAGGGCACAGAAATACAGTACGTTCGACTTTGACATGCAGATGAACATCAATCTGCTGGCAACCGTGGGCGATAAGCTAAAGTTGAATATCAGCAACAATACCAAGGCAACATTTGACTACCAAAACATTCAAAAACTGGACTACAACGGTAAGGAAGATGAAATGCTGAAAAAGATAGAAGCAGGAAACGTAAGCTTCCCGCTGAAGAGCAGCCTGATCAATGGTGTTCAGTCGCTGTTCGGTATCAAAACGCAGTTACAGTTTGGCAAGCTATGGGTGACGGGCGTTGTGTCTCAACAGAAGTCTCAGCGTAAGAGCCTGACGATACAAGGCGGATCACAGTCGCAGCAGATAGCGATAAAGGCGAACAACTATGAAGAGAACCGAAACTTCCTTCTGGCACAGTACTTCCGCAATAACTACAACCGTTCTCTGAAAGACTATCCGGTAATAGCATCGGCAGTGACAATAAACAAAGTGGAGGTGTGGGTGACCAACAGGACCGGTGCTGTTGCCGGTGTCAGGGACATCTTGTGTCTTATGGACCTTGGTGAAGCTAATCCATACAACCCCATCCTTGGAAATGGCACCAACCCGGATGCATTGCCGGATAACGGAGCTAACCGCTTATACAGTCAGTTGCAACTGAACCCTCAGGGCAGGCAACAGAAGTCGGCCACGAATGCGGCTGTAGCGCTGGGCCTGAGCCAGGGTACAGACTTTGAGCGTACTACCGCGCGCCAGCTGTCGCCATCGGAGTTCACATTCAATCCTCGCCTGGGTTACATCATGCTGAACACGCAGATGAACCCTGATGATGTATTGGGTGTTGCCTATCGATATACCTACCGGGGTAAGGTGTATCAGGTGGGTGAATTCGCATCGGATCTTCCGCCGGACACCACCAACCCTAAAGTCCTCTTCCTGAAGTTACTTAAAGGAACAGCACCGCGCACCAGACTACCCGTATGGGACCTGATGATGAAAAACGTATATGCGCTGGGCGGCTTCGGCGTATCGAAAGACAACTTCACACTTAACATCCTGTATCAGGACCCGGGGGGAGGCGAAAAAAGGTATATGCCGGAAGGACCGCTGGCAGGTACACCATTCATCAGCCTGCTGAACCTGGACCACCTGAATGCACAGAACGAACCACAACCCGATGGTATCTTCGACTTTGTGGAAGGGATCACGATCAACACCCAACAGGGTAAGATCATCTTCCCTGTCCTGGAGCCATTCGGCAGTGATCTGAAAAAGACTGTGGTGAATGAACCCATACTGGAACGCAGGTACCTTTATCAGGTGCTGTATGACTCTACTAAGTGGGTGGCACAGCAGTACCAGCAGAACGACCGCTACATTATGCGGGGTACGTACAAATCGTCTTCATCTTCCGACATATTTTTGGGTGGATTCAATATTCCGCAGGGATCGGTATCGGTGAGTGCAGGTGGTACGCGACTGGTTGAAAACCAGGACTACTCGATAGAATATGGTCTTGGAAGGATAAAGATCCTGAACACAGGTATCCTTAACTCTGGCGTACCTATTAACATCCAGTATGAGGATAATGCCACATTCGGTTTCCAACAGCAGAACTTCATGGCCATGCGTCTGGATTACTACCAAAGTAAAAATCTGACGATAGGCAGTACCATCATGCGTTTGAAAGAACGTCCATTCACCCAGAAGGTAACCTTTGGCGATGACCCTATTCAGAACACTGTTATCGGTCTTGACGCGAACTACCAGAAAGAAGCGCCCTCTCTGACCCGCCTCGTAGACAAACTGC
Source organism: Chitinophagaceae bacterium (assembly GCA_014879545.1). Lineage (GTDB taxonomy): Bacteria > Bacteroidota > Bacteroidia > Chitinophagales > Chitinophagaceae > Nemorincola. The sequence continues at coordinate 24,161 of JACSRV010000109.1, forward strand.
CAGTTTACTCAACAACTTCGCCATCATTCCTGAACACCAATGTGGAAGTAGCAGGATTGTTGCCGGGTCACCCGAAACAGATCAACGCACTGGATCCTGAGGGAGCGGTTTACATTGACGACTTTGAAGGCACCAGCAGCGCCTATGACCTGAAATTCCCTGCACAAGCGTGGTCGCTGGCATCTACACCATTCGGAGCTGTAAGCTCAAGCGGACAAACACTTTTCCCGGAAGCATCGCTGAGCAACAATCACGCTTATGGTATGAACCGCGCACGCCTTGCCTGGTACATGCTGGACCCGACACTTGTGTACCCCAACAGCACATCACCGGCCTATGTAAAGAACGACTCCAACCAGCACTATATCCGAAGTGTGCAGGTACAGCAGGTGTTCCCAAACAGAAGTGCAACACTTGTAAATCAGACGCTTAACACCTTTGACCTTGGTTTCTACCCCAAGGATCGCGGACCATATAACTTTGACGTAACGAATATCAATCCTAACGACGGGCGCCTACTGAACCCTGAAAAGAGATGGGGCGGTATTACCAGAGCAATTGACAATACCGACTTCGAGGCATCGAATGTGCAGTACGTTCAATTCTGGGTGATGGATCCGTTCCTGAACAGCGCTAACCCCAATGGCGGATCGCTCTACATCAACCTCGGAAACGTGTCGGAAGATGTAATGAAAGACTCACGCCTGTTCTTTGAGAACGGTATTCCTTCTCCATTCGACAAAACGAAAATGGACACAACCGCGTGGGGTTATGTTCCAAGGTTCCAGCAACAGATTACACGGGCGTTTGACAACGACAACGCCGCCCGCAAAATACAAGACGTTGGTTACGATGGATTGCCTGACATGGGACAACCCGGACAGGAAAGCGAACAAACGATATTCAGGAGGTTCCTTACCGGTCTTGCCCAGAAACTTAACGGAGGCATCAACAATCCGGCTTATGTACAAGCAGAAAATGACCCGGGATTTGACAACTATAAATTCTTCAGGGATTCATCTTTCAGTACCGCACCCGACCCGGACAACATCAGTGTTCTAACTCGCTACAAACACTATAACAACCCTGATGGTAACACGCCTATCAGCCCTGCAACAAGCACCATCGCCACTTCGGGAACAACCACGCCTGAGTCGGAAGACATTAACAGGGATAATACCCTGAACGAATCTGAGGCATACTTCCAGTACCGTATCGACTTCAAGCCGAACATGACAGTAGGCACCAACTACATCATCAGTGTGCAGGATAATCCGGGAGGAGTGAAACTACCTAACGGAACAACTGAACCTGAACGCTGGTACCAGTTCAAGATACCGATACAGAACTATGAGCGTCGTGTGGGCGGCATATCTGACTTCCGTTCTATCCGCTTTATGCGTATGTTCCTAACGGGATGGCAGGACAGTGTGTACCTGCGTTTCGCATCGCTGGAACTGGGCCGTAACCAGTGGCGCCAGTATAACTACTCGCTGAACCAACCGGGTGAGAACGTTCCTCAACAGAATCAGGGCCTCACCGACTTCTCAGTTATCAGCGTAAGTCTTGAAGAGAATGCATCCCGCGAACCGGTGCCATATGTACTCCCTCCGGGTGTTAACAGGCAACAGACAGCCAATCCACAAGGGGGCGCGCAAACACTCCTTCTGAACGAGCAATCGCTGTCACTCCGCGCCTGTGCACTGCAGGACGGTGATGCACGTGGTGTCTTCAAAGAAGTGAACGTGGACATGCGCCAGTTCAGCTACCTGCGCATGTTCCTGCATGCGGAATCGATGGTTGGTCAGACACCGGTAAGGGATGCAGACGTGAACGCGTTTATCCGTATCGGTAGTGACTTCACCAACAACTATTACGAATACCGCACACCACTGACTATTACCCCACTCGGAACGGGCCGTAATGCGGTGACCACCATCTGGCCGGAAGCCAACAACGTAAACATCAAACTGCAAGAGCTGGTTGATGCAAAGAAAGAGCGTGATGCCCGTGGCTGGCCGACTCACATTCCTTTCGAAACAAAGGATTCAAAAGGCAACCCTATTATCATTATCGGAAATCCAAACATAGGTGGCTCTAAGAACATAATGCTCGGTCTGGTAAACCCGAAGAAGACGAGCACCACTCCGGGAGATGACGGTCTGCCCAAATGTGTGGAAGTTTGGTTTGACGAAATGCGCATATCGGGCACTAATGACCAGGCCGGCTATGCCGCGGCGGGCAAAGTATCGGTGCAGCTGGCAGACCTTGGCAACGTGACCCTTTCGGGCAGTATGCACACACCCGGCTATGGCAACATAGACCAGAAGATACAGCAGCGTTTTCAGGACATGTACTACCAGTACAACGGAGGAACGAATCTCGCATTGGGTAAATTGCTGCCACGTGAATGGGGCGTGCAACTGCCTGTATATCTTGGCTACACACAAAACGTGAGCACACCCAAGTACAACCCGTTCGATCAGGACGTGTTGTTGCAACATGAACTGAATAATGCCCGTACCCAAAGAGCGCGCGACTCTATACGCAGCGCTGCACAAGATTTCACATCTATCGGCAGCTTCAACATCACCAATGCCCGCATACAAGGAAATGCAGCCAACCCCAACAACAACAAACGCATGCCGTGGAGCGTAAAGAACTTCGACTTCACGTATTCATACAACAATCAGTTCAAACACAATCCGGTGCTGGAAATGGACAAGCTGAATACACAGCGATACGGAGTCGGATACACCTATGCGATAAAAACGAAGCCGGTAGAGCCATTCAAGAACGCGATAAAGTCTAAATCGAAATGGTTGTCGCTGGCAAAGGACTTCAACTTCAACCCACTGCCATCAACTCTTAACGTAAGAAACGACCTGAACAGAATATCTCAGGAGATACAGATTCGTAATATCGACGATGGTAGCGGCTACAAGATCCCGGCAACCTTTTTCAAGAACTTCACTTGGAACAGAACCTATTCGCTTCGATGGGAGATCATGAAGTCGATATCTATTGACTACTCCGCAACAAATATATCGAGGGTGAATGAACCGTATGGGCGTATAAACACCCCTGAAAAGCGTGACTCACTTTTCAGGAACATCAGTACGATGGGTAGAAACAACTCGTTCAACCAGACATTTAACAGCACGTATAACGTGCCTTTGTCTAAACTGCCACTGACAGACTGGATGAGCACGCGACTCGGCTACTCGGCAACATACAACTGGACCACAGCCCCGCCGATCGCGTATGCACAGGGTAATACGATAGGTAATACACAGACAAAAACGGTGACCAGCGAATTCAACATGACGCAGCTATACAATAAGTCGAGGTGGCTGAAGGCGTTGAACAACAAACCACGGAAACCGGGTGAAGCCAGAAAAGGTGACGCACCGAAACCGGGTGAGAAAAGTAAAGAACCGACCGACCTGAGAAAATCGGCGCCGGCGGGCATGGGAAAATCGGGCATGGACCGGGGCGGCAAAGTTATTGACGACCAGATCGAGCCACCTCCCGGCGATGAACCAAAAGACGACAAAAAACCTAAAAAAGAAAAAGAGAAAGAAAAGAACAAAGACAAAAAAGAAGAAGCAGATACTACCAAAGAGCCTGAAACAAAGCTGGACAAGGTAAAAGCTGCATTCCCGAGGCTGAATACCGCAAACCTGACCGACGACCAGCTGGATTCGCTGGTGCAGGTGCAGAAGGAGGCAGACCGTGCTAAAGCCGCTGAAGAAAAGAAGAAAAAGAAACTGGCTAAGAAAGCTGAGAAAAAAGCTAAGAAAGCAAGACCGCTTGCATTGTCTCCAATAGAGCATGTAATAGGGCATGCACTTACGATAGTGAACCGCGTAACGGTGAACTTCACAGAAACGCAAGGAACTATACTGCCCGGCTATATGGACAGTACACGCATCATGGGCGTAAACAACTATTCTGGGGCACCGGGATTTGATTTCGTGTATGGCTACCAGCCGGATTATGCGTGGCTGGAAGCGCAAGCCATGGCCAACCGTCTTTCGCGCGACACCTACTTCAACGCGCAGTTCCAGCAGAACTATTCGCGGAACATTAACGCGCAGGCTACCCTACTGCCGCATAAGTCTTTCAGGGTTGACTTGACGCTTACGCAAGCGTTCAGCAAGGCGCACAGTGAACTATTCATAGATACCACCTACAGCCCGAACGGAAAGTTTGAACACCTGACCCCATATCAGACGGGTTCGTTCAATATTTCATATTTCTCAGGGAAGAGCATGTTCCGCAACTCCAGCGTAAGCTCTGATGTGTATAACCAATTCCTTGATAACAGGGTGATCATATCGCGGAGACTTGGCTCGAACAACCCCTATACGGCCAATATACCGGATCCGTACAACCCTGCATACACCAAGGGTTATGGTCCGTTCTCGCAAGACGTTTTGGTACCGTCGTTCATCGCGGCTTATTCGGGCAAACCGGCACAAACATCGCCGCTGATAGATTATACCCACGAGAAGGTGCGCGATAATCCGTTCAGGTATTTTACACCTACCCCTAACTGGAGGGTTACCTATAACGGACTGAGCAAACTACCTGTGTTCTCAAAGATCATGACGAACTTTGTGGTGAACCATGCCTACACAGGCACTATGGCCATGAACAGTTTCCAATCATCGTTGTTGTTCCGCGACCTGTTCGGATTGGGATATCCATCCTTCATTGACTCTAACTCTAAAAACTATATTCCTTACTACCAAGTACCTAACATTACCATCACGCAGGCTTTCAATCCGCTTATTGGCTTTGACGCGGCATTCAAGAACAACCTCACTGCCAAGTTTGAAGTACGCAAATCTAAGACGCACAGCCTGAGCCTGATCGATTATCAGGTAGGCGAGAACTCGAGCATGGAATATGTGATAGGTGGCGGCTTCCGTAAAAAAGGTATCCGCCTGCCATTCCCGTTGTTCGGTGCCACAAAACTGAAAAACGAACTTATCTTCAAGATGGATATTGGCATACGGGACGACAAGACCAGCAATACCTTCCTTGCCAACAATGTAAGCGTGACATCGCGCGGTCAGAAAGTAATAAGGGTATCGCCAACAATCAACTATGCCGTTACGGACATGCTGAACCTGTTGTTCTTCTTCGACAGGCAGCAGACCATTCCATACGTATCTAATGCGTTCCCGTCATCTACCACCCGGGCCGGCGTAACACTCCGATTTATTTTCGCGCCGTAATTAGCTACATTTGAATATGCAGTAACATACTGCAATGAAAATCTGATAGTGAGCACCGCAATAAAATCGTCTTATGTATTGATGATCTCAGGCGCATTATTGTGTCTGATACAGATATGGCTTCCCGGCCACTATCTCACCTGCGATGGCCCCTGTCATCTGTACAATGCATCGATAGTGCATGACCTGTGGAACGGCAATAACACCGGCTTCTACAATACATTCTATCAACACAACTACACAATCGACCCTAATAGCCTGACCACTTATGCAATGGCACTACTGCTATTTGTGGTCAGGGGGGCTATTGCAGAAAAACTCTTCCTCAGCGCCTATGCCCTAATATACCTATCGGGTATTATAGTGCTTATGAGACGGGTAGCGGGAAACACCATCTCGTTGTGGTTAGCAGGCGGGTTCATTTTCATATTTACCTATGCACTGTCAAAAGGATTCTACAACTTCTCATTTGGCGTTGCCTTTTGGGTTTGGATGGTATGGGCATGGATAAGGTATCTTGACAGGCCACGCTTATCCGCGCTACTCATCTACCTTCTTTTTTCATCGCTCACATTCTTCACACACCTGCTGCCATTTGTATTCGGCCTGATCACAACCGGCCCGTTACTGGTTTCGTATGGGCTGGCCACCAAATCGGTTAAAAGAAGAGCACTGTTGAATCTGTCTGCCTGGGCTGTGGCCGCGGCACCGTTCTTAGTGTTTACGCTTCTTTTCACTCAGAAGGAAGGTGGACTTCAATTGACGCTTGCACCACATCCTTACAGGCTTCTGGAACTGATTGAATTCAAGTACATAATTAATGTAGTGGACACAGAACGACCATGGGCAATACTAGCCGGAGTGGTAATAGTAGGAATGATGTTGTTGACAATTGTGCGGAGTATCAGCAATTTCAAGTGGCACAAGTTTGATGGGTTTGTAGGCGCATTGCTGATCGTCGCGTTCGTTTATACATTCTTTCCTGAGGACTTTCTGGGGCGAGCCATTATCATCAGCATAAGGGCACAACTATTCGTAATGCTGCTTGCTACATTGGTAATAGGCTACAGAATGAAGGAAGGATCTGTGAAAAACGTGGGGGGCATCTTGCTTTTTGCCTCATTCGTTGTTCTGTCTGCCATAAGAATGAACTGCAGGCAGGAGGCAGATATGGCGCTGAAGGGCATACTAGACGCAGGTAAAATGATCCCGGATAAGGCAATTGTATTGACATTTGACGGAGCCCCCGGGGGAGTAAGACCCGACGGCACCCCCATTGCGGACCGGAACGCCATTTTTCATCATGTCACCCACTATATAGCCTGCGACAGACCGTTGATCCTACTGGATAATTATGAAGCAAACACCGGCTATTTCCCGATCAGTTGGCGTAATGAGACAAACCCCTACATACATTTATCACTGAACGGAGGGTTTGAGAATGATCCGCCAACTGCCGATATACCCAACTACGAAAGAATGTCGAGGCAAAAGGTCGGATACGTTATAGCGAGGAATATCCGGCGGACTGCGCACGGACCATCGTCCGACATACACAGGCAAATTGACTCGAATTATAAGGTTATATTCTCTGACCCGGGGTATAAAACCCAACTATTGATGCGAAAACATCGTTAATTCGGATAATATAATATAGAGACTCAAATAGCAGTTGGTCATTTTGGAGTAACTTTGGCGCACAATGGAAGAAAATAAAAGACAGAAGCAGGTGGGCAAAATGATCATGGAAGAGCTGAGCGACATTTTTATGCGCGAAGGCCTGAACATGATAGACGGTGGTATGGTGTCAATATCAAAAGTATCAGTGACACCCGATCTGCTGGAGGCAAGGGTGTATCTCAGCTTCTTTCAGGTGAGCGACAATGCGGCGTTGCTACAGAAAATAAAAGAACGCAGCGGGGAATTGCGTAAGCTGCTTGGTATGCGCGTAAAAAACCAACTGCGCCGCGTGCCTGAGTTGATCTATTACACAGATGACACACTTGATCACGTGTTCAAGATGGAAGAATTGTTTAAGAAGATCAACGAAGAGCGGGAAGCGTTCAACAAGAAGAACAACATTTCTTAAATGAATCGCACGCTGATATGGCAGATCGCACTTAGGTACTTCGCAGGCAAAAGGAAAGCCAATGTAGTACCTATACTGTCACGTATCAGCATGGTGGCCATTGCGGTGAGCAGTGCGGCCATGATCATTGTTTTCTCTGTTTTTAACGGTCTGGAAAGCGTTGTTAAGGACCTGTATAAGGGCTTTTACCCCGACATAAAAATATCGGCAGCAAAAGGCAAGTTCTTTGCACCCGATGCCGCGTTGATACAAAAAGTAAAAAGCATATCGGGCATAGCCGGCATGACCACGGTAATAGAAGACAATGCCATTGCACATAATTCATTTTCGGGTGCGCAGAAAGTGATAACCCTGAAGGGCATTGACAGAAACTACCTAAACGTCAACAACATCAGGGATTCTATAGTTGGAGAGGATACCGTATCGACCGGGAAACCGTTTACGGCGATCGCCGGAAGAAATATACTTGCTGAACTTGGGGTGGATATAGACAATGTGTTCAACACCATTTTTCTATACTACCCTAACCCAGACGGCAACATCTCGACAACTGACATAGCCGGTGCCTATCGCAGCCTTGAGCTGCATCCGGCCGGTGCATTTCACATTTCGGACGACCAGGACGATAAATATATCCTTGCTCCGCTATCGCTGGTGCAGACTCTGTTGCACGCCGAAGGGAAGTGTTCGTCAATGGAACTACTGATAACACCGGGCAAGGCGGAAGAAGTTCAGCAAAAACTAAAAGCGGCTCTGGGTGAAAGCTATAAAGTGGAAACCAGGTATGAGCAGAACAAATCAATGTACATGGTACTGCGGTCAGAGAAATGGGCAATTTATGCTATCCTCACTATGGTACTGCTTATCGCGTCCTTCAACATGATAGGGGCTCTTTCCATGCTGGTGATGGAGAAACAGAAAGACATCGGCATCATGAAAGCAATGGGCGCGCAGCCGGCTGATATAAGAATGATATTTGTGCTGGAAGGTGTTATGTGGGCACTGGCCGGAGGACTGAGCGGCATAACATTGGGCGCCCTTATAGTGGGGCTGCAACAGCGTTTTGGCATAGTTACTGTGGGCGGCTCGTTCCTTATGGACAGCTATCCGGTGGACATGCAGATAACCGATACCATTCTGGTGGTACTCACCGTTACTGTTGTTGGCGTTCTGGCTGCGTGGTACCCTGCAGGGCGCGCTACACGCACGCCTGCGCCCACCCTTAAATCGGCTTAATTACCAATTACTACAACGCGGCCATTTCCTGATAGACACTGAGGTACTGATCGGAAATGATACTGTGTTCAAAGCGGGCGGCATTCTTTACGCCTTTCGCCACAACGGTATCATAGTAGGCGCGATCGGAAACGAGTGCAGATATGGCGTCTCTAATTTCGCCTGAATGAAGTGGATCGACCAGCATGGCTGAGCCCTCCCCTACTTCCTTCATTGCCCCTATATTGCCGGTGACCACCGGGCGGCCTACGGTCTGCCCCTCTATGATAGGCATTCCGAAACCTTCATACAGCGACGCCATAAACAAAACATCGCAGGCAATGTATCGCTCGAATATCTGTTGTTCAGACAGGCCATTGTAAACGGTGTGCGATATGTTGTATTGCTTCAATCGGGCCAGCTCGTCGGGCGCGGGCCACCCTACTATGTCCAGATGAAAATTGGTACCCGAAGCCGCTTCGATCAATCTGTCGAGGTTCTTGTGCTTGCCGGTTCCCAACATAAGCACCACAGGCCTTTCGTTGATGGCTTCTTTGGGCACATAGCCGAAGACTGGCTTTACGGGATTGGGGATTACCCGTATCCGGCTCTCCGGGTAATTGAAATACCTGATCAACTTCTGCTTGGTGAACTCGGATACGACTGTAACCATTTGCACCGACGCCAACGGCAGCTGAAACCAGAAAAGACTATAAATAGCCTTCTTCAGCTTTGCGTGGACAGGATTCTCGTAATAGCCGAGATCGTGAATGGTGAGAATGGTCTTACGATCGCGAAGTCCCAGAGCGAGAAAGTTCACATCGCCTGTGATATGATTTATGTCGGACGCGTGTTTGCGGGCATCCAGGACATTCCGGAAACGAGAAACTGAACCACTGCAAAAAAAATCGTTGATCGCAACCCTACCCTCAAGGTCCTTCTTTACAGTACTGAAGATCCCTTCCATGGACACCCCGGTTGAGCGAGGCTCCCGGTAAAAGTGCGTGACGGTGAGCATGGCGATAAAGATAGAAAATATTTACCCCTGGCACGCGTACAAGGTTTCAGGGCAAGCAACTGTCACAGGTAAAATTTGCACAAATATTTAGTTGTAAATATTGAAAAACAAAAACAATTGTCATATATTTACTATTATTTCACTTTAACCAAAACCAACAAACTACATGAAACAAACAAATCACACCTTAAGAAATGCCCTTATGACTATTGCCTCAACCGGGATAATCATCGCCACTCTTGCCGGTTGCACTAAGAAAGAAGACGAGAACCATGCTGCTAAATTTTCCGGAACCTGGAACGGTACAGCAAGTTGCGCAGGAGGGTCGGGAGGCACAGGAAGCCTTGTTTTTACGGCAACTGACAACAAAACAGTTACCACAAACTACAGTGTGGGAACCGGTAGTTGCGTGCAAGCTAAAACGCTGACAGGCACTGCAAATGGAAATAATGTTACGTTCCCGACAGTGACCCTCACCGACGGATGTGGCCTTTCCTACAGCCTAAGCGGGTCGGGAACCATCAGCGGTAGCACACTCACATTCACATTCAGTGTGAATGGAGCAGCTACCGGAAGCTGTACATTTACCGGCACGAAATAAAGAAATGAGCCAAAATGATGAATGCATGAGCCACTTTTCAAAAAGGTGGCTCATGTTCATTTACAAGCACGGTTTAAAGTATCTATTTTCAGTTATCACACAATTCTTATCTTCGCATTATGAATAAAGGCATGTACAACTCGGGCACAAGCTGGCAGACTCAGGAGGTAGAGATAACCGATGTACTCACCGAGGAATTACACAACCTGATCGTTTGGAATGATGATGTAAACACGTTCGATTGGGTTATCACATCACTCGTTGACATCTGCGGCCACGACAGCCTGCAGGCAGAGCAATGTGCGCTTATCATTCACCACAAAGGAAAATGCAGCGTGAAAAAGGGCAGTTTCACTGAGCTGCGACCGAAGGCAGAGGCCTTGATAGACAGGGGCATTCAGGCTACAATTGACTATTGATCAGTAACATTACCCCTCAAATTACCCCCATTTCCTGTTGTTATATGTCGTTAGTTAAAGTACATCTGTGTACTTTTACGTCAATACACTCGACTATGCACACTACATTCAGGCTGTTTGCAGCCTTCATGCTGCTTGCGGTGACAACGTTCGCGCAGCAGGCGAAAAAAATAACACTTGAAGATCTTTTCAAGAAGGGGACATTCCGCACCAAGGGGGTACCCGGCTTCAATGCCATGAATGACGGGAAGTTTTATACCCAACTGGACCGGGACGACAAACACCAGTATATACGGGTGTATGATCTGGAAACCGGCAAGCAGGACAGAACCCTGTTCGACAACGCTGTTAACACCTGTGACGGTAAAGAGATCAATGTAGAGTCGTATCAATTCAGCGCGGATGAAAAGAAAATGCTGCTGTGCACTGAAGGGGAACACATTTACCGTCACTCTGAACTGCAGCGGGTTTATGTATTTGACATGACAACCGGCAAGATCACCAAACTTCATGAAGACAAAGTGCTTCACGCAACATTCTCGCCTGACGGCAGTAAAGTGGCCTTTGTAAAAAACAACAACCTTATCTTTAAAGACCTTACTACAGACAAACTCACCGTTGTGAGCAAGGACGGTGAAAAGAACCGCGTCATCAATGGTAATTGCGACTGGGTGTACGAGGAAGAATTCTCCTTCACCCGCGCTTTCGAGTGGTCGAAGGACAGCAGGTTCCTGGCATGGTACCGCTTTGACGAGACTCAGGTGCCGCAGTACACAATGACCAAGTATAACGGCCTGTACCCCGAACAGTACACCTACAAGTATCCAAAGGCAGGCGAACTTAATTCTGTAGTACAGATACGTATTCACGACCTGAAACTTCAGCGTAGTATCATAGCAGACATTGGTCAGGAACCAGACCAGTATATCCCACGTATCAAGTGGACAGACAATGCCAATGAGCTTTGTATCTACCGCCTGAACCGCCTGCAGAACGAGCTGGGAATGCTGCTTACAAACGGTGAGAACGGCGCAAGCACGGTTATTTATACGGACAAGAACAAGTACTTTGTAGAGATAGACGACCAGATAACATTTTTACCCGGTGGCACCTCAATGATCGTGGCCAGCGAGCGCGATGGATACAAACATCTTTATCACTACGACTGGAAGACAAAAGCAATGGTATTGCTCACTCCCGGCAACTTTGATGTGGAAGGAATTACGGGTGTTGACGTGGCACGAAAACTACTTTACTACACCGCAGCAGAAACCTCTCCACTTCAGCGCAACCTGTATGTAGTGGACTTCGCGGGCAAGAAGAAAAGGACGCTTACCCCCGAGCCGGGCACGCACAACATCACTCCATGCGCGGGTTACAATTTCTTCCTCGACAAATACTCTCAATTGAACAAGGTGCCGGTTTTCTATCTGCGTAACGCAAAAGGGCAGATAATCCGCACACTTGAAGACAACAAGGACCTGGATGCGAAAATGAAAGAATATGCGTTCGGCAACATCCGACTGATGACCATAAAGGGCGTGAGCGAGGACCTGAATGCGTGGATGATCACTCCGCCCGGTTTCGATAGCACGAAAAAGTACCCCGTGCTCATGTTCCAGTACAGTGGCCCCGGCTCTCAGCAGGTTGCCGACAGGTTCCCGGTAGGCAACTACTTCTGGCACCAGATGCTGGCACAAAGAGGCTACATTGTAGTGTGTGCCGATGGCACAGGAACGGGTTTCCGTGGCGAGGCGTTCAAAAAGAAAACCTACCAGCAACTGGGCAAGTATGAAAGCGACGATCAGATAGCAGTTGCCAAGAATCTTTCCTCACTGCCCTATGTAGACAAAGATAGGATAGGTATATGGGGTTGGAGCTTTGGCGGCTTTATGAGTGCCACCTGCATTATGAAGGGAGCTGACGTGTTCAAACTGGCTGTTTCAGTGGCACCGGTCACCAACTGGCGCTATTATGATAACATCTACACCGAGAGGTACATGCGCACACCGAAGGAGAATGAAAAAGGATATGACGAGAACGCACCCGAGAAAATGGTGGACAAACTGAAAGGCAAATTCCTGCTGATACACGGCACTGCCGATGATAACGTGCACTTCCAGAATGCCGCTATGCTGACCACAGCACTCATTAACGCGAACAAACAATTCGACAATGCATACTATCCCGATAAAGCGCACGGCATATCGGGCGGCAACACGAGTCTGCATTTGTACACCAAAATGACAAACTTCATTCTGGACAACCTTTAATGAAGGATCCGGAAACATAAAGAGAGAGGGCAGCCGCGGCTACCCTCTCTCTTTATGACAACGTTTAAGAATTTCATTAACGGCCAATGATGCCACCTGCTATCACATCATCTCCCTCGTAGAACACGGCCGACTGACCAGGTGCTATACTGTTCACAGAATGATGGAAGGTAACATGTACCGAATCGGCACTGATGGGCTCCAGCGTGCTTTCCGTTCCTGCATCGCGGTACCTGATCTTGGCAACAGCCTCCATGCCCGGGGTTATGGCATCATACTTCACCATGTTCAGGCCGTGCACCTTCATCTCACTACGCTTCAGTTCATCTATCTCACCCAGCACCACAGTATTGGTCTCTGGTATGATATTGGTTACGAACATGGGACGCCCTAATGCCACTTCAAGCCCCTTCCGCTGACCGATAGTGTAGAATGGGTAGCCGCTATGCTTACCTACCACCTTACCATCTGCCAAAACAAAGTTTCCGCCTTTCACCCTATCCTCCAGTCCGTCTACATTGCGCTTCAGGAACCCTCGGTAATCATTATCGGGCACAAAGCATATCTCATAGCTTTCCGCCTTCTTCGATAGTTCTTTGTATCCCATATCAAAAGCCAATTGCCTCACCTCTGTCTTCAGCATATCGCCAAGTGGATAGATGCTACGTGACAGACAATCCTGCCCCAGCCCCCACAACACATAACTCTGATCCTTGGTGAGGTCGCGGGCCTTTGAGAGCACAAAACGGCTATTTTCTTCGCGCACCTTCACATAGTGCCCGGTTGCAATAAAATCGCAATCAAGTGCATTGGCACGTTTCAGCAATGCCGCCCATTTGATGTGCGTATTGCACAGTACACATGGATTGGGTGTGCGCCCGGCTATATATTCCTCCACAAAATTGTTGACCACATAGTCGCCAAACTCTTCGCGTATATCTAACACATAGTGCGGGAATCCATGTTCTACCGCAGCCTGCCTGGCATCGTTGAAAGAGTCGAGGTTGCAACAACCCGTTTCCTTCTTTCCGCCGCCGGATGACGCATAATCCCATGTCTTCATTGTAACACCCACCACCTCATAGCCTTGCTGGTGCAACATGAGCGCCGCTACGGTACTATCAATACCGCCACTCATGGCCACCAGAACTTTACCCATCTTACTCATAAGCCTGCAAAGGTACACATATCTCCAAAATGGGATTTATAGGGTAATAGTTTGTTACCATGCAGAACAAAAGCCCCTCTCTGATTACTAATAGTAATGGAGTACATTTGTCGCACATGCAGCAAGTGCGCTTTTCATCGGCAATAGTTGACTATTACTACAATAGCCCGGTATCCATTTTGCCTCAAATATGCACAAATGACAATATTGTATTTATTACCGACAGCAATGTAGCTGCCGCACACCCCGGCATATTTGAAGGAAGAACAACATTGTTGATACAGGCCGGGGAGGAAAGTAAAACACTGGAGACAATAGAGCGGCTTTGCAACGAATTGCTGGAAGCCCAAGCAACCCGGCAAACATGGATAGTAGGCGTAGGTGGCGGTGTGGTCAGCGACATAACCGGATTTGTTGCCGCAGTGTACATGAGAGGCGTTAAGTGCGGCTTCGTCCCCACAACGCTGCTGGCAATGGTGGATGCGGCCATAGGAGGGAAAAACGGGGTAAATACCGGTCCCCACAAGAACATTATCGGAACAATAAGGCAGCCTGACTTTATTCTATTCGACCCTACTCTTTTATCCTCATTGCCGGATGTGGAGTGGAGCAACGGCTTTGCAGAGGTAATAAAATACGCTTGCATTTTTGATAAGGAATTATTCACAGAGCTTACAGCTAACGACATAAGTTATTACCAAAAAAATGCTGCGGCATTGAATGGTCTCATAACGAGGTGCGCCAACCTGAAGAACAAAACAGTAGCCGAAGATGAGCATGAAAAAGGTATAAGAAAGCTACTGAACTTCGGGCATACTGCAGGTCATGCTATTGAAACCACCTATAGCTTGCCTCATGGTGTAGCGGTGAGTATAGGGATGGTAATCGCGGCCGCTATGTCGGTAGAAAAATGCGGCCTACCTCATGACCTACCGGCAAGACTGCGAGACCTCCTGCGCCGCTACGGGCTGCCGGCCACCCATGCCATAGATACAGGCAAGATCATGTCGCTGCTAAGGGCCGACAAAAAACGAAACAAGGAATATATAGACTACATACTGTTGGAACAGATAGGAAAGGGGGTGATCTGCCCTCTTACATTCCCGGAAATAGAATCAGCATTAAAACGACATGAAAGTAACAGTTGAACCGGGAATAATATCAGGAACAATAACAGCACCACCATCCAAGAGTCTCACTCAGCGCGCACTGGCGGCTGCTTTGCTGCACAATGGCACCACCATTATCAGGAATGCCGGAAGGTCGGCGGATGAGATGGCAGCACTGCAGGTAATCAGGCAACTGGGGGCTACCGTAGTGGAACAGCAACAGGACAACGGACTGCTGCAACTTACGGTAACATCGACTGGAATGATAGCGAGCCCACAGACCGTAAACTGCGGTGAAAGCGGACTTGCAGCGCGCCTATTCCTCCCCATTGCAGCCATGGGAAACGCAGAAGTTACTGTGACCGGAAGCGGTACATTGCTGCAACGGCCCATGAGGGGTATAGTGGTCGGCTTGCGTTCTTTGGGAGTGTCAGTAAAATCTGAGCGAGAAATGCTGCCGTTTACGGTGCATGGTCCCATAAAACCGGCAAACATTCAGGTTGACTCGGGCGGCAGTTCACAGTTCATCAGCGGGCTGTTATTTGCGCTCACTGCTACGGCAACTTCACTGGTTACCATCAGGGTGAATCGCCCTGAAAGTACGCCCTACCTCGACCTGACTATGGACGTGCTGTACCGGTTCGGGAAACCGGTACGACACAACAGGTACAGGGAGTTTATAATAGACCCGTCAAAATTCAGTCATACCGATGTGGTTTCATTCGATGTCGAGGCCGACTGGAGCGGCGCATCGTGCCTGTTAGTGGCCGGTGCAATTGCAGGCAGCGTCACTATACCTAATCTCAGCGCCGGGTCGCTTCAGGCCGACAGGCGCCTACTTGAGGCACTTGAAAAAGCGGGAGTGCCCTTTGTGTTCAACGAGAACAGCATTACCGTAAGAAAATGCAAACCGCTTGCATTCGACTTTGACGCAACCCATTGCCCCGATCTATTTCCGGCGCTCGCGGTTTTGGCTGCAGTTTGTGATGGCGAGTCGAACATAAAAGGAGTTCACCGCCTGTTCAACAAAGAAAGCAACCGCATTGAGAGCATCACAGAAATGCTGTGGCGCTACGGTGTGCATTTCTCCTGCGAGGACGACACACTCACTATAGAGGGGCAGAACAGTCTGGAGCGCGCTTATATAGATGGCTATAAAGACCATCGTATAGTGATGGCAGCGGCTGTCTGCGCACTGAAGGCAAAGGGCACCGTTACCATTACCCATGCCGAAGCGGTGAACAAATCTTATCCCGACTTTTTCAATGACCTGAGCCGCTGCGGCATGCAGTGGACGCACCTTTAGCTAACCGCCTACGCTAAAAACTTATATTTGTATCCACAATGAACACATTCGGCACAATTTTCCGCGTCAGCATTTTCGGCGAATCTCATGGCAGATGGGTTGGTGTGACCATTGATGGATGCCCACCCGGCATACCACTGTCACCCACCGACATGCTGCCCGACCTGGAGCGGAGGAAACCGGGCGCATCAGGAACAACGCCCCGCATTGAAGAGGATCTGCCGGAATTTGTCAGCGGTGCGCACAATGGTGTTTCTACCGGTGCGCCCCTCACCATAGTTTTCGAGAATAAAAATACCCGCTCAGCCGACTATGCTGATTTCCAAAATGTGCCGCGACCGGGTCATGCTGATTTTGTGATCCCTAAAAAATTCTCCGGACACAATGACCCACGTGGTGGCGGGCACACGTCTGGAAGATTAACTGTTGCACTGGTGGCGGCCGGAGTGGTGGCAAAAAAAGTTCTAAAGGATGTTGAAGTATCGGCCTGCCTCGTAGAAGCCGGCGGAAATACCGACATTGACGCGGCCATTGCAATGGCGGTTGAGCAACAGGATAGCATTGGCGGTATCGTCAGTTGCACCGTCACCGGCCTGCCTATAGGGTTGGGTGAACCATTTTTCAATTCTGTAGAGTCGGTGATCAGTCATGCCGTATTTTCTGTACCTGCCATAAAGGGCATTGAATTCGGATCCGGATTCGGCGCAGCACGTATGACGGGAAGCGTCCACAACGATGCTATCGTTGATGAAAAAGGCACTACAGCATCTAACAATGCAGGGGGCATAAATGGCGGTATCACCAACGGTAACCGGATGATATTCAGAGTAGCGGTGAAACCTACCAGTAGCACACCACGCACACAGCACACATGGAACAAGGCAACAGGCGCTGTGGAACCCTTTGCGGTTAAAGGCAGGCATGACCTCTGCATCGCACTCAGGGTTCCGGTTGTTATAGAAGCTGTTACGGCCATCGCGCTTGCCGATCTGCTGCTATTTCCACAACACAAATAGCGGATGGCCTTTCTGCAGCCATCACATTTTTCATTTAATAATAATCAACAAAACTGTGCCACAGCAGAAGTAGTACTATAACCGTTCGGAATTACGCAATAAGTACCTATTTTTGCAACAACTCAACAATTATGAACAAAAACAATATAAATCTGATCATAGCAGTATTCCTGATCTTGGCTGCATCTACCGCCCGTGTGGTAAATGCAGGTCTGCATCTGAATAACTTTGTACCAATAGCAGCAATAAGTGTTTTCAGCGGCTTTGCTTTCCGCGAGAAGCGATCATGGGCATTGCTCACCCCGATACTGGGTCAGTTTCTGGCAGATGTTTATTTCCAGTTGTTCACCTACACTCCCGGGTTCTATTCTGTCGTAGATCAGTTATTCACCTATGCAGCTATCGCAGGCGCAGCATCACTGGGTTTCGCTATGAAAGAACATAAAGCACTGCATGTTGCAGGCTTCACCCTTGGCGCATCAGCTATCTTCTTCATCGTTTCCAACTTCGGCTTTTTCGCACACGGCTGGAACGGCTACACCGCATCGGGTTTGGTAAAAACATATATCGATGCTATTCCATTCTACCGCAACTCGCTCATCGCTGACGTGGTTGGTGGCATTGTGCTGTTTGGCGGGTATACAGCTACTATGAAAGCGCTGACCGCAAAAATGGAGAAGGTTAAAGCGTAAGGAACAAACTTATTAATATTGAGAGCCGCCCCGAGCGGCTCTTTTTTTATCTGTTACTTTCTTTTATCGTTTGGTACGCTTGTAGTGTTCCAGCACCATTCTTATCTCGCCATAGGTATAGTCATCACCCAGCAAATCCTTTATCGGTTTCGCTGCCGTGTATTGCCCTGTGGTCTCAACCATTTCCAGTATCGCACGTAGCTTGTCAAACGGCAAAACCTTTGTTATGCTAAGATCTCCTGAGGCGATGAACGCAGCGAGATGGCCCTCAATGGTACCAACTGACAGCCTTCGCTGTTCCGCGATCTCTTCAATAGACGCACCTTCATTGAACAACTGCAAACTCATATCCATAGAACTACCCGGCGCTGGCTTTTCGGTCCTCTCCTTTTTTACGGGTTTGGGTTTCTTGAAGTGCATTTTGGAGGGCACTTTATATTCAGCCATATACCTGCCAATAGCGCTGATGAATGCAGCACCGTAGCGGCTCACCTTGTAATCTCCGAACCCGGATATGTGTTTCAATTCTTCAAAATTGACCGGCAGATAGGTAGCCAGCTCCACAATCGCATTATCGGCCACAATTGCATAAGCCGGTACATTCTCGGATGTGGCCATCGCCGCCCTCAACTCCTTCAGTGCCTCAAAAAGCCTGATGTCATAATCCGGCTCCTGCAATACCGGCTGTTCCCGCACCGGTTTCTTCATCACGAGCTTTAGTCGAGCCTCTCCCCGCAGTATCTTCCATGCTTTGTCTGTAAGATTCAGACCCGCATATTCGTCTGTACTTCTTTTTATGTAACCGCCATTGAGCAGCTGCTGCATCATCCATTGCCACTCCTCTTTCTTCAGATTCTTACCAACTCCCCAAGTCTTCAGATCCCGGTGTGCTGTCTGTATCTTTTCGGCAGCCGAACCGCGCAGAAAATCAATGATGTAATTGGCGCCGTACCGCTCACCGGTACGGGCAATAGCTGACAACAGTTTCTGCGCATCCTCGGTCGCATCTTTTTCCTCCAGCGAAGATTGACAATAATCGCAACTTCCGCAGTAAGCAGGAAATTGCTCTCCGAAATACTGCATCAGGTACTGCCGACGACAACCATCGTTTTCGCAGTAATCCTGCATCAGTTGCAGCTTACGCAACGATATTGCTGACTGCTGCGGATTGTCGTCGATCTGCGCAAATTTCCGCAGCTTCATTATGTCGCCCGGACTGTAGAACAATATCGCATCACTTTTCAGACCGTCCCTGCCCGCGCGACCTGTTTCCTGATAATATCCTTCAATGTTTTTGCTTACATCATAATGGATCACAAACCTGACGTTCGACTTATCTATACCCATACCGAACGCAATTGTGGCAACAACCACATTATACTCATCGCGTTGAAACGCTTCCTGTACCCTGCTGCGCTCAGCACTGTCCATGCCCGCATGATAGGCAGCCGCGTTTACACCCTGTAACTTTAATGTTGTCGCTATCTCTTCGGTAGAAGCGCGCGACAACGCATATATGATTCCGGAGTCGCTCTTGTGTTGTTTTATGTAATCAATTATGTGCCCGAGCGCGTTTTTCTTTGGCAGAATGTAATAGTGAATATTTGGCCGGTTGAAACTGGACAGAAATAACTTCGGTGTCCGAAGCGCCAGCTTGTCTGCAATATCCTGTTGTGTCACCTTGTCGGCGCTGGCAGTCAGTGCTATCACCGGCACCGATGGAAATTGTTCCTTCAACACGGCAAGCTTCAGATACTCAGGCCTGAAATCGTGCCCCCACGATGATATACAATGCGCCTCATCTATCGCAAACAAGGCAGGGCCTATGCGCCTTAGAAAATCAAAAAACACACTGCTGTTCGCGGGTATCCTTTCCGGTGCAATGTACAGCAACTTCAATTCCCCGCTCTGCGCCTCCCGCATCACCCGTTGCTGTTCTTCCTGCGACTGTGAGGAGTTCAGAAATGCCGCTCTGATACCATTTGCGATCAAGGCATCTACCTGATCCTTCATCAGTGCAATGAGCGGCGAGACAACTATCGCTATACCCGGAAGCAGCATGGCGGGCAGCTGATAACAGATGGACTTTCCTCCCCCGGTGGGCATTATTGCAAGGGTATCGTTGCCACTCAGCACATTCTTTATGATGGGAAGCTGCGTATGGCGAAAGGTATCGTATCCAAAATAGTGGCTGAGTGCCTTGTGCAATTGTTCGTCGGTATAGGTGGTCATCGGGTCGATCATTTTCCATTTGCAAGATACTCATTAACACAAGTTCCGGCACACGTGATTTTACCCGTATTAATCGGGTGGTCATTTCACTTCCGAATCGTTTATGACAGATAAGACTCTTATCAGAAATACGATTACTGCAACTGTCAGTTCAGCAAACAACCGGTGAAATTGTCATTTGCTTAAAGCACTTACCATAAATAGCAACGGAAATACGAACTACTACTGCAACAGACAGGTCACGTCATTCTTTACGTAGGTCTTCAAAGACGCCTGATAAGTTCCACAGGCGTTCTGCGCTACATTGCGGGTTCCTTTTACGGTGGTCTCAGACTTCTGCCGCACACCACTCTGATCCCTGTAGGTACAACTGCAGGTGTGATCGCGTTTACTGCAAGACGATACAATAACAGCGAGTGCCGCAACAGTTACAATGCCGGAGATCCTTTTCATAGAAGCTGAATTTTAGCGTTGTAAATATAGAGTAAACAAATGAATTTCTTAACAAATCCCAAGCGGCCATCAGGCCGATACTTTTTATGTTTAGCATGCTTTTATAACCGGCAAACACCTGTATTTTGACATTTTACTAAATAATACTATAGTATATTTGCCCGAATACTCATTTACAATATCAAGACTTTGAAATATCGTAGCGCGCTGCTTATTGTTCTGCTCATCATTCTGGCCGACCAGCTATCCAAGATCTACATAAAAACACACTTCGCAAACGGAGATGATGTTCGGATAATGGGCGACTGGTTCCGGTTGCATTTTATTGAAAATGAGGGCATGGCATATGGTATGAAACTGAGCGAATCACCGGTTGGCAAGATCCTGCTCTCCTCATTTCGACTTGTAGCTGTCGTTTTTGGTTTCTACTTGCTCAAAGTATTGATCAAAAAGGGATATACCAAGGGTGTAATTGTATGCGGAGCGCTAATTCTGGCCGGCGCCCTGGGCAATCTTATTGACAGCATGTTCTACGGCCTCATATTCAGCGACAGCCCCTATTCGTGCTTTTCAGGCAATTACGATAGCATGAGCAGCCTGCTGAGCAATCACAACAAGGACGCGGTAGCCCACTTCACCTCATTCGGACACGGATACGGGAAGTTTCTTCAGGGCAAGGTAGTGGACATGCTCCACTTTCCCATAGTTGAAACAACATTACCCGGCTGGGTACCTTTCTGGGGCGGCCGCATGTTTGTTTTCTTTGAGCCTGTGTTCAACATTGCAGATGCCGCCATATCTATAGGCATTGTCACCTTACTCATTTTCCAGAAAACATTACTCGAACAACCCGCCAAGGAGAAAGAAGAGATCACTACTGAAAGTCAGACAACCAACCCATAACCGATCAATACTTGCCTCATGGATGCGCAACAACAAAACCCGGAAGAATCTTTATCCATTACTGTTTGGCTGGCTGGTAGGAGCTACCGTATCCGCATTAAACCGGAAGAAGAATCAGCGGTAAGAAAGGCTGTGCGCCTTGCCGACCAGAAGATAGGCGACCTGCGCAACCACTATGCAGGTAAAGACGATCAGGATTTCATGGCCATGTGTCTGCTGATGTATGCCGCGGATACAGCCATCGAGTCGTTTAACAACCCGGTAATGCAGGAGGAACTGAACAAACTATCGAAAAAGATAGACAAAGTTATATCTGCAGAAAGCAACGAGGAGTAGCCGGCGCTACATTGCCTCCAGGAGTCTTTCCATTCTACTTCCCCGAGAACCTTTTATCAGGATAGAACTGTTCTGCGGCTTGTTATCGGCAACGTATGCGGCTGCCGCAGCGCTGTCTTCAAACCACTTGAATTTATGTTCTATGCCGGCAAATTCTTTACCCACAAGAATCACCTCCTGCCATTGATGCTCTCCTATCAGCTTCACCAATTCTCGATGTTCATATAACTCCGCCTCCCCCATTTCCTTCATGCCACCTATCCACAGTTTCTTGTTACCGAGCGATGTGGCAGCAAAATTCGAAATAGCCGCCTTCATACTCGTAGGATTGGCGTTGTAGGCGTCCAGTATCACCTGATTGCTTCCTTTTGCCATCCACTGAGACCGGCTGTTATCAGGCGCGTATGACTCAATGGCCTCCTTTATCTGTGCGGACGGCACGCCGAAATGAAGCCCGACAGCAACGGCTGTCATTACATTCGGGAAATTATACGCGCCTACCAGCTTTGTATCTATCGTGACCGGCTCGTTACCATCCATGAAAGTGACAGAAAGAAAAATGCCGTTCATTACAGATGTGCCGGTGTATTGCGCATCACCACTTCCATAGGTTACCTGCCGCGTAGTATTTGCCGCCATTGAGACGAGGTAACTAAGATCAGTATTCCTGAAAACAACACCGTTATGTTCGCGCAGGTAATCAAATAGTTCCCCTTTACCTCTACGCACTCCTTCCTCTCCGCCAAAGCCCTCTATGTGCGCCTTGCCACAGTTAGTAATTATGCCATGCGTCGGCTCTGCAACAACACAGTAACTCGCTATTTCTTGCTGATGGTTAGCCCCCATCTCTATCACAGCCATGTCCGCATCCATACCTATCTTCAACAGCGTGAGCGGAACACCGATATGGTTGTTGAGGTTACCCTCGGTGGCATAGGTCTTGTATTTTTTCGACAGCACCGCAAGTACCAGTTCCTTGGTAGTGGTCTTTCCGTTAGACCCTGTAATGGCTATAAATGGAATTGTAAACTTCCGTCGGTGATAGTTGGCAAGTAGTTGTAAGGCCGTGAGTACATCATCTACTAAGATACACTTGCTTTTACCCGCGTTTTTAGCAACATCCGTCACTGCATATGCAGCCCCGGCCTCAAGAGCCTGATCAACAAATGAGTTTCCATCAAAGTTCTCTCCTTTCAACGCAAAGAAGATACTTTCCTGTGCTATCTTCCTGGTATCTGTGGAGATTCGCGGGTATCGGGTATAGATTTCGTATAAGGTTGCAATAGACACGGCCTTCAATGTTTATGTAAAAATAAAAAACCCCTCTCGTAAAGAAAGGGGCTTTTCAATATTGTTTTTTGCCAAATTACCTTTTGTGGTACCTCTGACGGCCAAAGCTGTTACCACCCGGCTGCATATCACCTGTCGGGCTACCCCAACGATCCATGATACAACGGAAACCAATAGTAGATGAAGAAAGGTTACCCTGCATGTAACGACGTGTACCAGGAGACAACCAGTAAGCACGGTCAGCCCATGAACCACCTTTGTAAACCTTAGTCGAATCGTTGATGAGTGAAGCCGTACCGTAAGAATAAACTGACTGAGAAAGACTGTCACCATCTTTGTAGTTGTGCAGCACACCGCTACGTACTTCATAACGGTTATTATTGCGCATTTCAGCGTCAGACACGATTGCTGTAGGGATGTGACCGATGCTGTCTTTTTCTTCAATTGTACCGTCTTCCTGGAACAATGTTTTGCGGTATTCGTTACCACGGAACGGACGGTAATCATCCACATCAAGATGAGATGAAGGGCGGTAAGTATCCATTACCCACTCGTTTACGTTGCCGGCCATGTTATACAGACCGAAGGCGTTACGGAGGTAAGATGTAACAGGTGCAGGACCATCAGCGTTATCGTTAAGACCACCGGCTACGCCCATGTAGTCACCTTTACCGCGCATGAAGTTTCCTTCGAATTCACCCTGGAACTGATTGTGCAGCCCATAGCGGGTTGTGTTCTTTGGTCCCCAAGGAAGAGTGTTACGATCAGTAATAACCTCCTCACCGCGACGACGCTTGTTCTCAGGGCTTGGGTTATTACCTATCAGACCAAGAGCAGCATATTCCCACTCAGCCTCAGTAGGCAGGCGGAAGTCTGGCTGGAAAAGACCATCTTCATAAGTAACAGGGCGCTCGTGAGAACCGTTAGGCTCCAGATCTACTGTTGATACAGATCCCTGATACTGTGCGTTAACATATGACTTGGTAGTGAAAACGTCCTCACCAGACTGGTTCACGTTCGGAGTTGCTCCGCGACGATAGATCAACAGACCCTCGTTCATACGATCAGAACGCCAGTCGCAGAAATCCATTGCCTGATACCAGTTTACGCCCACAACCGGATAGTGGTTATATGCGTTGGTATTGAAGTAGTATTTTACGTTAGGCTCGTTATATGCCAGTGCTGAGCGCCAAACGGTTTCGTCGGGCCTCGCAGCAGCCACCAACTCAGGGTAATCGGTGAAGTAAGTGCGCTTCATCCAATACACATATTCGCGGTAGCTCACGTTTTCCACCTCAGTCTCGTCCATGTAGAACGAAGAAACTGAAACAGTACGCCTGAAACTGTTGTTTTCAAGGGTTGGCATCTCATCGTCAACGGCACCCATTGTAAAACGGCCGCCCTGAACGAAAGTCATACCGATCGGCGTTGGCTGACCTTCATACTCTTTCGCTTCAAAACCGCCCCAGTTGCTATTATTGAGCTCCCAGCCTGTAACACGCGATTGGTTATTTCCCTTGCCCTTCTTTTGTGAGCGTGGTGCGCATGCGGAAAACATTGTTGCCGCTCCAATGCAAATCAGGCCGATGCCTATGAGTTTTCTTTTCATAATCTTCGCTAAAAAATTTACTCTTTTTTGCTGGTCTTCTTGTAAAAGCAGTTACAATGATACCTCATTCTTTTTAAATTTTCAAGTTTTTACCCCCTTTCTCTTAAAAATTTCAGAATTTTTGTTTCCCTGCCTCATAATATATCAAAAATATCTTCGTTAATCAATTTAACATCCCTTAAGAGGCGACAACTGAAGCCTAAAAGGGACATTTCCTTAATTTTGATTAACCTCCGGTCACTCCGGAAAAAATTCTGTCTAGAAAATGAAAAAAATAGTTCCTGCCCTATGTGCTGTTCTCGGCTCACTCAGTTTTTCCGGAGCTGAGGCCCAGACTGAGAGTATTAAAGTGACACCAGACCGGATACACGACGGATATTTTGTAAAGAAAGTATGGCTACAGAATTTTCAGGCTCCCGATGTGTCTGTTAAGGTGGCTTCGTATAACGCCATCGGAACTTTGCCGAAAGAGGCTTCATCCGCCACCGATGCAAAAACGGAAGTAATGATAGGCATGGAGCGCAAACGTCCGTTTGCGGTGATACGCGTTCCCGCATATTCTAAAGACGCTGATGGCAATGCACGCATTGCAGACGAACTGGAACTCACCATTAAAGAGAAACCCACCCCAAATACCGCCATCGGAGCCGCGTCAAAACCAACAGGCGATGTAACACAGTCGGTTCTGGCAAGTGGCACCTGGTACAAGATTGGCATCACTAATACGGGGTTTCACAAGATCGACGCAGACTTCGTGAAATCTCTGGGCGTTGATCCTTCCACCGTAAATCCTGCCAACATCCGCGTTTTCGGAAATGGCGGCAATATGCTCTCTGAAGCCAATTACACATCTCGCCCCACGGACCTCCGGGAGAATGCACTGCTCGTATCCGACGGGGACAATGTACTCAACGTGGGTGATTATGCAGTGTTTTATGGTGTTGGCCCCATGGGCTGGCGTGCAGATACAGCAAAAAAACGGTTCGATCATTTCAAGAACATCTACAGCGATACGGCCTATTATTTTGTCACCTTCACCAGTGGCCCCGGTCTGCGCATCAATCAGGAGAATGCTCCGGCAAACGGCAGTGTAAACCTAAGCGACTATAACTATTCCGACGTACATGACATAGACCTTACTAACCCGGGAGGTATAGGAAAAACATGGTACGGAGAGCAATTCAATCAGCTGTCAGGCAACTTGTCACAAAATTTCAATTTCAATTTTGGCGCACCTGTGACCAATGTCTTCTGTAAGGCATATTTGGCCACAACCGGACCGGGAAGCAGCAACTATAATGTCGCTATCAACGGCATTCCTTTCGGATCAGTTACGTTCCCGTCAGGCACCACCGACAATGTTGCCATGCAACATAAAATACTCGAAAATACCGTCACAGTAAACTCATCTGCCGTATCGGTGAACGTGACCTATTCATCCGCAGCATCCTCGGTAGTAGGCTATCTCAACTACATAGAGCTGAATGCCCGAAAACCGCTAACGATGAGCGGAGATCAGATGAGCTTCCGTGATATTGAGAATATAGGTCCGGGAAAAGTAGTTAACTACAATCTCCAGAACGCCGGCTCCTCTACACGCGTGTGGGACGTTACCGATCCGCAAGTCCCTGTGATGATCAATGGCTCGCTGAGTGGCTCCACGCTTAGCTTTGGCCGCGATGCGTCGGTGATCCGCGAATTTGCCGCGTTCAATAACACCAATCTGTACACGCCTGTATATTCCGGTCCTGTCACCAATCAGAACCTTCACGGCACTGCACAGGTCGACAACATCATTGTAACCTACAAAGATTTCCTGCCACAGGCAGAACGTCTTGCCGCATATCATCGTAGTCACGACAATATGCGGGTTGTTGTAGTGACGCCTGAACAGATCTACAACGAATTTTCATCAGGCGCGCAGGACATAAGTGCCATTCGCGATATTGTGCGGATGTTCTACAAACGTGCAGGTTCAGACACCGCACAAATGCCTCGCTACCTCACCCTTCTGGGTGCTGCTTCTTACGACTACAAACAGCGCCTACCGAATAATTCCAACTTCGTTCCCGTATTTGAATCACAGGAATCTAACTATTCCCTCAACAGCTTCTCTACAGACGATTTCTACGGCTTTCTCGACGATAACGAGAACATAGAAGAGAGTGCACTACTCAATGCACTTGATCTGGGCATCGGTCGTCTTCCCGCTCGCTCTGTTGCCGATGCGGATGCGATTGTAAATAAGATCATTGGCTATAAAGCACCTGAAACGCTCGGCCCATGGCGTCTTGCCGCCACGCTGGTGGCCGACAATAACGACGGCGCGGGCAATCACATGCAGGACGCAGAGTCCATAGGAGAGCAGCTGACCGGCACTGCCCACAACTTGTATAACCAAAGCAAGATCTACCTCGATGCCATCCCGACGATCTCAACCCCCGCCGGTGCTCGATCTCCAAATGCCAACGCTTCTATTACCGACCGCGTGTACAAAGGAACAATGTTCATTAATTACAGCGGACACGGGAACACACAGGTGTGGACTGAAGAAAGGATCCTGACGCAAGATGATTTCAAAAAGTGGAATAATGACAAAATGTTGCCATTCATGGTGACTGCCACCTGCGATTTTGGCCAGTTCGATCACCCCCAATATGTTTCCGCCGCCGAACAGCTGGTGCTGCGGAATGGAGGTGGTGTAATAGCCATGCTTACAACAACAGCAGCAGTATATGCAAACTACAACACACCACTCAACCTGATCTTTATTGAAACCCTCTTTTCACAGAACGCCAATGGCACCTGGCACAGCTTCGGCGATGCAGCGCGCATAGGTAAGAACGAGGCCTATACTGTTTCTAAAGACCCCAATAAACTGGCAAACTACAGGAAATTTGCACTCCTTGGCGACCCGGCATTGCTACCCAACTTCCCCGAACAGTTTGTGGCTATAGACACCATTACTGATGTTGCCAAGGGCACACCTTCAGATACTGTAAAAGCACTTGGCGCATACCGCATCAGCGGACATGTCCGCGACAATTCAGGAAATGTGCTCAGCAACTTCAATGGCATGCTCAATGTCTCTTTCTTTGACAAGCCCCGCACACTTACTACCATCACTGCTGTAAATAAGACGTTCAAACTGCAGGACAATCTTGTTTACAAGGGTAAAGTATCTGTTACTAACGGTAAGTTCTCTTACACTTTCATCGCACCTAAAGACATCAACTACTACATGGGCACTGCCAAGATCAGCCACTACGCCCACAATGGCGTGTATGATGCGGCAGGTGTAGACACCAACATTTCAGTAGGTGGATACTCCGACAATCCGGTTATCAGCGATGAGCCACCGGTTGTAAAACCTTATATCAATGACAGCTTGTTTCAGAACGGAGGCATCACAGGCACAAACACTTCTCTTTTTGTTTCACTTTATTCCAAAACCGGTATCAACGTCTCAGGCAACAAACTGGGTCATGATATGGTAGGTGTGCTTGACGGAAACATCGAACAGCCCTACATCCTGAACGACTACTACGAAACAGCTCCAAACACCTATCAATACGGTACGGTGTCGTTCCCTATAAATGGTTTAGCAAACGGGAAACATTCTATCAGGGTGAAGGCCTGGGACGTGAACAACAATTCGGGCGAAGGCACTGTAGACTTTATTGTTGTGGACGGCAAGATCATGAGCATAGAGAATCTCATGAACTACCCCAACCCGTTCAGCAACCTCACTCATTTTGTGTTCGAGCACAATCATCCCGACGAACAACTGGAAGTAAAAATTAATATATACAATACAGCAGGCTCGTTAGTTAAATCCATCGACCAGACATTCACCCCATCGGGTAGCCGTACCGGCGAGATCACTTGGGATGGAACCGACAATTCTGGTACGTTGCTGGCCGACGGAATGTATGTTTACCGCATTTTGATCTCTACTGAAAAGGGTTATCGCTCATCGGCATACCAAAAACTGGTCATTGTGCGTTAATAAGCTGAATCAGCGCATTTTTGCTGAAAATAATGTTGACGATATGGGTAAAAAAGAATATTTTTGCCCCACTTACATAATAAATAACTAAATTATCAAAATGGCAAAACACTTTGCTTTACTGGGACTGACTTTGATGGCATCTGTATGTGCTTCAAAAGTATCAGCACAAAGTACCTCAGGCTCTAACCTAAACGGAACAAACAAGTCATTTGTCACCACTGCAGTTCCATTCCTCCGCATTTCGCCCGACGCACGTGCCGGAGCCATGGGCGATGCCGGTATCGCTGTATCTCCCGACGCCAATTCGCAATACTGGAACGTTGCCAAAATGCCGTTCAATCAGAAAACATACGGTCTCTCAGCAACATATACTCCATGGCTAAAAGACCTCGTGCCAGATATCTTCCTGGCTTACCTTTCCGGTTACGCCAAGTTTGGCAAAGAGCAAGAGCAGGCAATCAGTGCATCAATGCGCTATTTCTCATTGGGTAACATAAACTACACCGACAACCTTGGTCAACCAACAGGTACGGGTATGCCTCGCGAATATTCATTCGACCTCGGTTACTCACGCAAACTGTCAGAATATTTGTCTGCCGGTCTTAGCATGCGCTATATACACTCTTCAATAGCTTCAGGTGTGGCAATGACCTCTTTGGGTAGCGACTACAAACCGGGCAACGCTTTCGCTTCTGACCTCGGCGTTTACTACACTAAGTCAAAAGAGAAAACTGAAGACAAGATCAACACGTTCAACTTTGGTGCTGTTATCAGTAACCTCGGTTCTAAGATCTCCTACAACTCAACCGGCAAAAGGGATTTCATCCCAATGAACCTTGGGGTTGGTGTTGCATACACCTCTCAGATGGACAAGTACAACAAGATCACTTTTGCACTTGATCTCAACAAATTGCTGGTACCTGCTACAACATTGGGTGGTGCCGATACATCATTGTCTGTTGTTAATGGTATCTTCAAGTCATTCTCTACCGGAGATCAGGTGAAGCAGGTCAATGCTGCTATCGGTGCTGAATACTGGTACCAGGATATGCTCGCTTTCCGTGCAGGCTACTACTACGAAGACAAAGACAATGGCGACCGTCAGTATGTAACATGTGGTCTTGGTATCCGTTACAATGTGTTTGTGCTGAACGCATCTTACCTCGTTCCTCAGGGTACAGGAATCACCCGCAACCCACTGTCTAACACACTCCGCTTCACACTTGCATTCGAATTCGACAAACTGCAGGACAAAGTGAGCACTAAAGACGACAGCTCTAACTAATCAGATCAAATAAGTAGTTCTCTATAAAAAAGCTCCGGAC
Source organism: Chitinophagaceae bacterium (assembly GCA_014879545.1). Taxonomy (GTDB): domain Bacteria; phylum Bacteroidota; class Bacteroidia; order Chitinophagales; family Chitinophagaceae; genus Nemorincola. The sequence continues at coordinate 54,473 of JACSRV010000109.1, forward strand.
TCGCTCCGGAGCTTTTCTTTTGGCATCGGTTCCAATCCACACTACGGGAAACACCACACGGCAACTGGCACCACACACCCTAGTCCACAACAGCATACCGATAGCACTGATCGCGGGCATAAAAAATCCGGCCGCATTTACATACGACCGGATCAATATTTTTTTGCTGTTTTTATTCCCGGGTTTCGATTAACCTTCATCATCAAATCCGCTGCCCACTTCTACTCCTTTCACAATGCTGTAGATAACAGGCGCTTGCCTGTAGATGTTCTTGTTGAACTTATTGCCCAGCACCACAATGGTCATATTTTCCTTGATCAGGCGGTAGAAGGATGTATTATTTCCATGCCACCAACCATTATGGTAGATGATCTTATTGCCATTGGGATAACACAACATCCTCCACCCGAGTCCGTAATTCTTTACACCCGGCTTTTCAAAACTGCACGGACCGTAAGAAAGTTCTATCGATTCATTGCTGAGCAACGTACGGTTGTAAAACGACTGGTCCCACCTGAACATATCCTGAACAGTGCTGAATATCCCCTTATCACCAGTCACACCGTCGGCAAACATATCAGGTTCACGCGTCCAATTATACCTGTAACTAATGGCCGCATTCCCCGGCAATCCCCTCGCCGGATCGTAAACGAATGTGTTGGTCATACCCAGTGGCGCGAAGATGTATTGTGCCATAAAATCGCTGTAGGCCATGCTCGTCACATTCTCGATTACCCTGGCCAGCAATGCGAAATTAGTGTTGCAGTATTTGAAACGTTTGTCGGGTTTAGCCTCTATCCGTGGCTTGTGCTTTATCATCAGTTCAACCATTCGTGCGTTGGAGATAGGCGTGCGCGTATCCTTATTATATACCGGAACCCACTTGGTGTAATCAGGCAGTCCCGAACGGTGATTGAGCAGCATTCTCAACGTGATACCCGCATACGGGAACCCGGGAATGTACTGCTGCACCAGGTTATCTATATTCAGTTGTTTGTGCTCATGCAGGTGCAGTATGGCCGCTCCCGTAAACGTTTTGGAAATTGAGGCCAACTGAGAGGAGGATGCCATATTCATTGGTATCCTTGCTTCACGGTTACTGTATCCGAAATAGCGCTCATATAACACTTTTCCACGATACCCTACCAACACGGCACCACTGAAGCCTGCACGCACCTGTGCGCCATAAAACTTGTCAAGCTGCTCAATGATGTCCCGTGCAGCTTCACTCACGGTGTCATACACCAGCATGGTAGATGCCGGCTTTATCGGTACCTCGTGAAACCCGCCCTTCGGATGTGCCGAAGCCGGTTGGGTTGGCGAGTTGCAGGCAATCAGCAACAACGACAACAAGAAAATAACTATATAAGATGGTTTTAACCTCATAACTACGCTACAGAGTCAGCAATATACTATCAAAATTTCCAAGGTCACTTAATCAGTGCCCGTAGTAGCCGCTTTTGTTTACACCCAATATCCACAACCCACATACTAGATTGAAAATCAACACCTAATGCATTCTACTTATCTCCCGTTTCGAAAATTCAACCATATCACCCACAAAGTCAAAATAACACTGATTCAACTGATAATAAGACGCGACAAATGTGGTGTACGCCTTATCTATCGGAGGGATATACTTTGCCCGCCTGGCAAGCCCGCCCAACGACCGCTCCATTCCTTTCAGATTTCGGTAGTTAAATAGCCAATTATGCTCCTTCATATTCGGGAAATATCCGGCAAAAACCTGTGGCAGGTGCTCAATATAATTGTCGATGCTTTTATAAACCTCACTTGTGAAAGAAGCCAATGCAGCTTCATCCGGGAAGTACTTAGGATCATTCGCCAGAAAATGATCGAACAGCGTATCTATGATAGCCCCGGAGTACAGTCCGTAATCCGATCGGAATAACAACTTGGCACGTATCACCGCCGGGTGCCTATCGGCCATCTCATCTATTGCTCTGTGCAGTAAGATGCCGTTCTTTATTCCTACGGGATAATTCTCAAGCGCCAGTCTGCCTTTTATGTGATCGCCTATCATATTGCCCACAAGCACCTCCGCATGTCCGAAAGACAGGAATGCATGACCCAGATAATTCATACAGCGAATTTACGCTATTTTCCCCCTGAAGACCGCGACTGTTCGCCCTCTGATTGAGGTACTGTATTTTTGCTGTCTTATGAATAAACTCATTTACGCCGCATTACTTTCTACGGTCCTGCCGTTAATAGTTTCCTGCAACGCTACTGGCGGTAAAAGTACAGACGGCACACTACCCGGCACTGTAGTAGACAGCTTTTCGATCCCTGTTAAGGAAGACACACTCAACAAGAGTATATTCTCGGTAAAGATAGTTGCAGACAGCGCTGTTGATAAAGGGATCTACATTGCTGATGTTACATTCGGCAACAACACAGCACAAGGCAAATTCACCATGCCCAGGGGAATTGAACATGTTATGCCTGTATTGAGACTCGGCAATACACCATACACGGGCATCGTGGGTTTCAAACTGGAAAAGGACACTTCATTTTACGACTATTTTGAGATCTCTTGCACCAAACAAAACACCCGCATGGGCTACATAAACAGCTACACTTTTGAGTAATCACGTCAATATACATTCCGTAAAAGAACAGCGGCTGCAATTTGCAGCCGCTGTTCTTTTATAACCATCATCTTTTATTCTCTAGCGTATCAGTGTCAGATCACCCTTGGTCTCCATTACCTTGCCACCGCAGTCATACTTCAGGTAGTAGAAGTACACGCCCATATCCTGTGGCAGGCCATTGAACGTACCATCCCAGTATGGGTTCGTGTTCGTCGTCTCAAACACTGTCTGACCCCAACGGTTCGTAACACGGAAGATGTGGAACCTGTGGTACCCCTGGAAGATAGGACGGAAATGATCGTTGCGGTCGTCTCCGTTCGGCGTGAACGCGTTCGGGAACTGTACAGAGCAACATGGCTCCGTATTGATCTGTTTCGTGTACGTAGCCTTACAGCCGAACGGATCCGTCACCGTCAATGATATCATGCTGCGCAGCTGCTCTGCCTTGCCCCAGATATCAGGCTTTCCGTTGTTCACAAATGAATGCTCAGGCTCCCACTTATACACACAGTTGTAATCCTTCTTGGTAGCCCAGAAATGGATGCTATCCTCCAGGCACAACTTGCTTGGTGCCGCGTACGTGAACGTCGGATCAGGGTTGATGTGTACGTTCACCGTATCTGCTGTGATCTGTGACTTACAGCCCTCTACCGTTGCGCCCTGTATGCGCAGGATGTGACGACCACTGTCGTGCCAGCTGATCACATATGGACCTCCGCTGTTCGAGCTGGCTGT
>JACSRV010000048.1 GCA_014879545.1 Chitinophagaceae bacterium
TGGCACCGACGGCGGTGGCGCCGGCGGCAGCTGGTAACAACCTTTAGCGCTCAGCAACAATTTTTATAGTCTCTAATAGCTGATTCCAGCCGTCGACTCCATGCCCATACCGGGATGGGCCATCGGCCACTTTTGAGTAATCCCCCTGCGACACAAGTAAAAGTGTCCCTCCGGGCGTCTCACTCAATTCGCAACTCACCGTCAGATGATCTTCACGATTGTCAGCATATGGCGCATTCGGATCAACCACCGTATAGACCAACGACTTTTCCGGCACAAAAGCAACCAGAAAACCCTTCACAAACGTCACCTCGTTACCTTCTACCTTCCCAACCCAATTTACAGTTGCACCATCCGACCAATCAGATACGACTCTGCATCCGAACATGTATTGTTCTGTCCGGTCCGGATTGATCAGTGCATCCCACACCGTCGCTATGGGCGCGTTTATTTCTACACTCGTTTTAATGAAAGACTCCATGTCTGTAGGGTCATTAATTCTGTATCATAATAGTACTTACATTACTCTTCTTACCTGCAGGCGTCACCTGAATACACTTAAAGCGAACAGTACCCTCCGAAGGCACCGTATACTCAAGCGGCGTTGTGTAAACCATATCATTCTCACTCGGCTCCGATTCGTCAATAGTGTAGTAGATCTTGGCACCGGCAACCGACGGCGCAAGAGTAATGGTGTACTTCGCGGCTTTTACCGAGATCATTGTGTCTGCTGCGCCTATCGGCACAGGAACCCGATAATTGTAACCGATCTTTTCCAGATTGCTTAAATGGCCGGGAATACGCTGCTGCGCGAACTCCTGATAATCCTTATTGTTCTTAGGTGTCCATCCCACTTCAGAAAGTGCCAGCATCCTGGGCAGCAACATATACTCGACCTTACTTGGTGTTGCAATATATTCGGTCCACACGTTCGCCTGAACACCCAAGATGCGCTTCGCCTGCTGGTCATTCAGAACAGACGGTATCGGATCATAATTGTAGGTCTTTTCCAGTGGCGCGAATCCGCCAATGCTCAACGGTTCCTGAGGCGATTTACTCTGCACATGATCAAAGTACATACCCCCGCTACCCGGTGTCATGATCACATCATGCGACAGTTGCGCTGCAGCTATCCCTCCTTTCTCTCCTCTCCAGCTCATCACTGTAGCATTAGGTGCCAGACCTCCTTCCAGAATCTCATCCCAGCCTATCATCTGCACACCCTGAGAATTCAGGTACTTCTCTATCCTCCCTATGAAATAACTCTGCAATCCTTCTTCATTCTTCAACTTCTGGTCTATGATCAGCTGCCTGCAGAACTCCGATTTTTTCCAGGCAACTTTGTTACACTCATCTCCGCCAATGTGAATGTACTTCCCCGGAAACATATCGATCACCTCTCTCAGAATTTCAAACAGTGCTTTAAATGTTTCTTCCGTAGGGCAGAAAACATCATCATAACTACCCCATGTCTCACCTACCTTATAGGTCTTTGTCGGGTCACAGCTCCATTCCGGGTAGGCGGCCAGTGCGGCCAGCGAGTGACTCGGCATCTCTATCTCAGGTATCACGTTAATGAACTTCGACGATGCGTATTCAACAACTTCGCGTATCTGCTCTTGTGTGTAGAAGCCACCGTGTGGTGTGTTATCATATGCGCCGGGCACTGCTGTCGGGCCGGCAGCCCTGCCTACTTTTGTCTGAGCACGCATACTGCCCACTTCAGTAAGTTTAGGATACTTCTTGATCTCTATCCTCCAACCCTGATCATCGGTAAGATGCCAGTGAAAATTATTGAGCTTGTACATAGCCATCACGTCTATATACTTTTTCACAAACGCAACATCAAAGAAATGACGCGATACATCCAGATGCATACCCCTATAAGGAAACCTCGGATGATCCTTAATGGTTGCACACGGGATCGTAGCCGAACCCGGAGACGTTTTATGGATCAGCTGGATCAAAGTCTGCATCCCGTAAAACATACCTGCACCATGCCCCCTCAACTCTACATGGTCATCAGTTATCTTCAACTCATAACCCTCCGGCGGAAGTTCCCCCTTGAAGTTCATAGACAGCACCACCGTATTCTTCAATGATTTCGGCTTTTTGTCCAGTCTCGACATGTCAGTAACACCTGTTGCCAGATCTGTCTTTTTCAGATACTCGGCAAAGAACTTCATTGGCTTGCTATCAGGCGAATCCACCAGCACCATCGTCTCCGGACTGAACTTGAATTCTCCCCTGCCCTTGGTCACCGACACCGGCGCAGGAATGATACCGAGGTTCGGGTCGCTACCCTGAGCAAACGAGGCGAAGGGCGCTGCCAAAAGCAATAATGCAACTATTCTTTTCATGTGTTACTTTTTTTTAAGGTTGTCATGCAACCCGACATATTAATAATGCAAGGTACTCAAAAACATCCGTGAGCGCAATGCGCACTCTTAAGGCTATCAGTTCACATCCACATACCTCTTACCTGTGTTCCATTCATCTATACAGACCTGCAGTGCCACACCCTTCGGTGGTTCAAATTCCATGACGATTTGTTTGTGTCGCTCCGGAGATATAGTAACAAAATTATTGCTGTAAAAAACCGGCAATATCCGCTTTTTTGTGGCCTTGTCCACAAGGGTGATGTGATTGAAAAATGATACGTTTACATCCGATCTGTTCCTCACTGATACCTCTATTCTACCCGGTGCCTTTCTTGTAGCTGTCACGTCGAGCGATGCGGGCCTCAGGTACGACAGCCATTTATACGTACTATCTGCCCCCGGAAACCAATAGGTATTATCGTCTATTATGTTCTTGGTGGTTCCTTCATACAACCGCAGCGACATGAAGGCGCCACTCGTGCTGTCTGCCTTATCCAGCCTTCTGTCCAGATCAGGAGCTTTTGCCATAGCGATACAGGTGTCAGGTGGAATTGTGTATATCGAGTCATTGATACCCTGTATAGAAGTTACACCCTTAGTTATGCTATACCACAGGCGCACCTGCCTCGGCTTATGGTCACTATTCACCACCATTACACCACCCCACTTGGGTTCATACATCACATGCAGTGGTTTGGCACCTTCCATCAGCCCGAACATACAGGCGTTGGGATCGAGATACACATCATACATCTGCCCCACCATCGCCGTCCACGGGTTTTGTGTCTTCCAAATCATCACCCCGGTATACCACTCCCACTTGTGCGACCTGAAACCCTCCATCAATGCCCTGTACTGATTATAGTTGACCAACTGAGCCTTTCGGGCAAAATCTGCAACATCCTTTGGATGTCCATACTGCTCCACCGCCGAGTCGTAGGAATAATACTTGTGATACCGCCACATAGAGTCAGCCTCCCATTTTCCTTTCTCAGCATTGTAAACCGGTTGCACCAGATTCGCTTCCGGCATAAACCTCTTCAGCGACTCAATGTCGCCTATCCCCACCGACCCTATTTCGGAATTAAAACCCCACGAACGGTGATTCCAGAAATAGTCCTCCTTCTGAATGGTATATGGCCCGTCATGGGCTTTGTAAGACATGCTATCGTGGTTGGAGTATTCGAAGAAATACCGTGTTCCGTCCATGGCCGGCAGCAGGCTATCACGCAGGGTACATAAAATATCTTCCGGCGGTCTGATCTCGTTGCCGCCACACCACAACGCCAGCGATGGATGATTGCGCAGCAACTGCACCTGATCGGCGCATGAGGTCAACCACAACTTGTGATCGTCCGGGTAACCTCTGCGCGTAGTAGTGTCGTCCTTTTTTGTCGCATCATACCACCGACCGTTACAGTCGCCCGTCATCCACAGGTCCTGCATTACCAGCAGCCCATACTTGTCACATGCCTCATAAAATTCAGGTCGTTCAGTAATACCCCCACCCCACACACGTATCATGTTCAGATTCATGTCGCGGTGATAGCGCACTTCTGCGTCATAACGCTCATCTGTAAAGCGCAGCATAGCGTCCGAAAGTATCCTGTTCGCACCCTTTATGAAAATGCGCTGACCATTTACATGTATCTCCCTGCTTTCTGTCGTGGCATTCCATGCAGTCGTCAGTTCCCGCATCCCAAATGTCACCTCCTCTTCATCCGACAGTCCTTTACCATCCACCAGTACCCTGAGTTTTATTGTGTACAGGTTCTGCGGCCCATATCCGTTCGGCCACCACAATCGGGGATTTCTTACCAACAACTTCGGCAGTTCCACTTTCAGACGCTCACCGGGCTGCAAAGAGATTCGCTGCGACGCTGTCTGCCCCTGCAGTTCATACATCACCATCGCATTCAGGGCTTTGTCTCCGCTATTCACCATCGTAGCATCAACTGTTACAGACCCGGGCGACTGTTCACCATCAACGGTTCGCTTGCCGGGCACATGCGGCACCACATGCACATCTTCAATATTCACCATCTTGGTGCGCTCCACAAAAACCTTATCCCAGATCCCCGTGTTGCGGTCGTGTACAGGTTGTATCCAATCCCAGCCGGCAACATATTGGTTAGTTACATCTCGGGCAATAACACCATCGCCACCCTGACCACCATTGGGGTTGCCAACATGTTGCGGAGGGAATACCAATACCGCCACACGGTTGTGTCCATCCGTAGCCAGGTAAGAGGTGATATCGTAACTGAATCTTCTGAACATTCCGTACTCACGGTCCCTGTTAACCTTCTTACCGTTCACATACACATCAAAACTGTAATTCACACCACGAAAGGTGAGCCAGATGTGCTCGCCCGGCACCGTGGTCAGGTTCATGTCATTGACAAACCAATAGGTATAGTAGTCGCGGCCTATATCAGAAATATCAGGTATCAGACTGTTGTTATACCCAAAGAACGGATCCGGTATCCGCTTGTTGTGCAGCAGATTGGTAAGCACAGTGCCCGGCACTATAGCAGGCATCCAGCCCGCAAGTTTTGTCCCCGGCAACGACAATTCTTCAGCAGTCAGTTTTGTATCCGGGTCATTGATGCACACCCAGTTTTTCTCAAGCAACATTCTTTGCTGCGCCACAGCTGCACCGCCCAGGCTAAGAAGCACTATCAGTAAATATCCGAAAATCTTATTCCTCATAAACAATTGACCCGCAAAGTAGCACAGGCAGGGCACATTGGCAAAAATGAACCTGTTTCGATTGCCTTAGCGCGCAATAAAAACCGGGATGTGGATGAGGTGGCGCACGGTGTTGATGGTCTCGCCAAAAATAAAGTCCTTCGCTGTTTTGTGACCATGACTGCCAATGATCAGCAGATCACAGTTCTGCTCATTCACTATTCGTGCTATCTCTCCCGACCGGCTCTTGTACCCCAATATCCCCTGCGCCTCAAAGCCCGCCTCTTTCATCAATTGCACATAACTATCCAGATGGGCCTGATCTTTTCGTGTCTCATAGTCGTGCGCCTCATTCCCTATCAGCCTGGCCGATGCGCTCTCCACCACATGGATCAGCACAAACCGCGCATGTTCTTTGCCCAGGTGCATGCCGTACCGAAGCACTTTTTCATCGTTGTCGCTGAAGTCGAGTGCCAGCGCAATGCACCGGAACGGCTCGGCCGGCGCACCCACCGTAGCGGCAATATTGCCATGTACGCTGATGTTCGCCTCCTTGTGCTGCAAAACAAATGGATAAATAATGGTAACAAGCAGCAGAACCGCGATCAACACAACAAGTACCACTACCAGCGTCTTCACCCACCACAGATCGGTTGCCTGCAACCACTGCGCCACGCTTTCACCAAACAATTTAAGGTTCAGTGCTATGATCACCGCCGCCACTACCCATGCAGCAACCTTCGTGCGCATTGATATAGCAAAATCACCCATCTTCTTTTTGTCGCTTACAAAATGGATCAATGGCACCACCGCAAACGCCAGCTGCATACTCAGCAGCACCTGACTGAATAAGAGCATCTGATCTACCATTTGCTCGCCCCAAACCACCAGCACCACCACAGCAGGCCCTATGGCCAATACCCTTGTAAGCAGGCGCCTCAGTGCCGGATTGATACGGAGTCTCAGGTATCCTTCCATCACTATTTGTCCCGCCAGCGTACCTGTCACGGTAGAGCTCTGCCCCGCAGCAATCAATGCCACCGCAAATAGTATAGGTGCCCATTTACTTCCAAGTAAGGGAGCAAGCAACTGATGTGCATCCTGCAGCGAAGCCACATGATGGAGCCCGGCCGTATAAAACACCGAGCCGGCCAGTACAAGAATGGCTGCGTTCACAAAGAACGCCATGTTCAGGGCTATGGCACTATCTATATTATTAAGTTTTATTGCCTTCTTTATCGACTCATGGTCTCGCCCTATTTTGCGCGTTTGCACCAGTGCCGAGTGCAAGTATAGGTTGTGCGGCATCACCGTAGCGCCTATAATGCCTATGGCAATAAAGAGCGCCCCCTTGCCGGGCAACGAAGGCGCAAACCCCTTCACAACCTCGCCAAGGTCAGGCTTTGCCAAAAAGATCTCCACCAGAAAACACCCTCCTATTATGGCTACAAGGCTCACTATAAATGCCTCCAGCTTGCGCATCCCCAACTTTTGCAGATATAGGAGCAGAAAGGTATCCAACAAAGAAAGTACCACACCCCATATAAGTGGCAACCCGAAAAGCAATTGCAGACCAATGGCCATACCCAGCACCTCAGCCAGGTCGCACGCCGCAATAGCTATCTCTGCCAGAATGTACAAAACAAAATTCACCGCCGGCGGATATACCTCCCGGTTACACTGTGCCAGATCGCGCCCCTGCACAATACCCAGCCGTGCGCTTAGCGACTGTAATAGCAGCGCCATCACATTGCTCATCAGCAATACCCATATCAGCGAGTAGCCGAACTGACTGCCCCCCGCAAGATCGGTTGCCCAGTTGCCGGGGTCCATATAACCCACACTCACCAGATAAGCCGGCCCGAAGAAAGCGAACACACGCTTCCATTTGCTGCCCGCTTCCGCCGGATTTACCTGCCCATGCACCTCACTCAACGATATGTCGTGCTCCTCCCTGTTCATTTCACGCCAAAACTAATTCATAAAATTAGACACACCTAATTATCAGCTGATTTTTAACAGAATTGCACATACTGGCAATAAACAAACGTGCAGGAAATAACAGGCGACATTCCCATCACTGTAGTCACCATAAAAAACTCCCGTTAATAAAAAATACCAATTCTGGGTGTTTAAGAATTTTCATTCATCATTATCAGTGTTTTACAAAACTCCCGGATCGAAAAAATATCCCAAAAAACTCCCGCACTTCGCCCCCCTGTTATTCGCCACCCAATCCAACCCGCATTTACACCATTCGCATTAAAGGTATTTTCATTAATAGAATTCCACAAAAGAGAGTTTTATGATAGAGCGTTTTCTGCAGTATCGTAAAAAGTTATTTTGATGTAACAACTTTTTCAAAACAAGTCGTCATTGCGAGGAACAGAGCGAGGCTTTCGGGCGGGTTGTGACGAAGCAATCTCGCGTCGCAACTCCCTGCTTGGCGTAGTCTCCGACTACGTCATCGCGGTTGCCAATCTCCAGATTGGCCAGGGGCTTTTATTTGGTTTTCATAGCAACCAACCGCCAAACTTTTTTCTATCATACCCCCAAAAACGCACTATCATAAAACTTTCTTTTGCCTGTTTTCAAACACGGTTGTAACTTGTATTGACGTTGAAAAAAATGGGGCAAGGCAGCACACATTATGAAATTTTATCACTTCTCAGCTGCGCATCAGGTGAGAAGAAGTGCGCAGTTTTTGCGCAGTTTTGGGAAGCAATGGGAAGCAGCACTTCCCACCTTTTTATTGAAAATCAACATGTTAAACCAAGAGTGGGAAGAAAAGAAAAATCCCGCATCTGCGCAGCCTACCAACACCCCCATCTCAAACGGGACGCTGTCAATCCAATAACAATTGTCACCAACACAAAAAGGCTTTTCGCTACCTTTGGCCCGGAATAGCAGCATAAAATATGAGAACAAGAAAACCAACCAATGGACGTGTAAGCGGCGTAAAATTCACACTCAACACCCCGAACGAAGAAACAGATCTAAAAAAGGTAAAAGCACAACTACTCAAAGAATTGGAAGAAAAGGAAAAGAACGATAAAGAGTGGTACGATAAGGAAATGGATAAAAACCTCAAGAAACTGTAACAATATGTTTCTTATCCCCAACTAAATATGAATATCATAACCGCCAACTTAGAGATAGCGAGATCTTGGTTTGATGCTTTCAACTCACACGACCTCGAAGCCCTGCTTGCGCTCTACCACGACGAGGCCAGGCACTATTCTCCCAAGTTGAAGATCAGGCAACCCGAAACAAACGGTTATGTAAGCGGCAAACAAGCCCTGAGACATTGGTGGCAAGACGCATTCGACAGGCTTCCTACACTGCATTACCGCTATACCACCCTCACCGCCAACGAAGACCGTGTCTTTATGGAGTACATCAGAACCGTAGACGGCGAACCCGACATGCTGGTTGCAGAGGTTTTGGAGATAACCGGGGGGCAGATCGTCGCATCCCGAGTATATCACGGGTAAATGTCTACAACCCAGAAAGTTGACGACTATCATGTTACCTTGTATCTACCATCATAATATGTATATTTATGTAAGATTACATTTGTAGGTACATACAATACACTAACCCCTCAGAAATGGCACAACAGGACCTAGTTGCATTACACAACGACTTCTACAATCAGGCCGAGATGCATTTTATGATCTTCGACCATAACCTTAACGTCATTGATTGCAATGATGCTCTTTTAAAGTTCTACCATTTAAAAAAGGAAGAACTGATTGGCAAGAACCTGTGTGACCTCTCCCCTGATATTAAAGAAAAAGGCCCTTACGATAAGTATCGCCATGTTTTGGAAACGGGCGAACCTATAGTGATCGAGAACAGTATCAGCCATAGCATTTACGGCAATCAGATCAATAGGATCAAAGTCTTCAAAGTAGGCGACGGTGTGGGATCAGCCACATCAAACATCACAGAATTAAAGAACACAATTGAAATGCTCTCTTTATTATCTCACCGCATTTCTCATGATGTCCGCAGCCCAATAAACAATATCCTCGGCTTAGCCGACCTGGCTCTAGATGAAGATACGGATCCGGCTACTATGCGCAATTATTGCAGCCTGATAAAAGAATGTGCTGTTTCATTGACAACAACCTTAAAATCCATCTCAAACACCCTACGCATTCACGAAGAGTCGTTTACCTACACACTTATCGATTTTGAGAAAGAACTGCACTCTGTGAAGGATTCACTGAAGTATGTTGAAGGATACAATTCAGTCACTTTTTCAGAAAATATAGCCCCTATAAAAGAGTTCTACTTCGATCAACCGTTGCTACACTCAATTCTTCAGAATCTTCTTGACAACGGAATTAAATATCGGAAGTTGGGCAAACAGGATTGCCAAATTGATATCAAAATATCAGAGGGAGATAACTATGCAAAAATTGTGATCGCTGATAACGGAATAGGCATCGAAAAGTCGTTTCAAAAGAACGTTTTCAAACTTTTCAATCGTGGCACTGAACAATCTACCGGCACAGGTGTAGGCTTGTATCTGGTGCGTACATGCATCATGAAAACAGGCGGCAATATCTCTTTCGAAAGTGAAGCAGGCATAGGCTCAACATTTACCGTCATTCTTCCAAACAAAAAAATGGAAGCCAATGAGACACGGGAAAAGGAAAACTGAGGACGTTATTTGTTTTTGCCCTGCAACATAGGCACAAAAGAAAAATCACCCATTTCCTCCATCAGTACGGTGCCTGCAACGTCTTTCTTGATACGCAGCATCTTTTGTTTGCCATCCTCACCCACCGGTATCACCATGATGCCGCCCGGCTTCAGTTGTTCCACCAACTTAGGCGGCACAAACGGCGCTCCGCAGGTTATCAATACCTTGTCAAAAGGTGCATAGGTAGGTAAACCCTCGAATCCGTCTCCGTAGAAACGTTTGATATTAAGGTACTTATTAAGAAAGAAAAATTTACCCACGTAGTCATACAACGCTCTTTGCCGCTCAATTGTATATAACGTTACGCCTAGTTCAGCCAGCACACAGGCCTGATAAGCACTACCGGTTCCGATCTCAAGCACCTTGTCAAACTTCTTCAGGTCGAGCAGTTGGGTCTGGTAGGCAACGGTGAACGGGTGCGAAATGGTCTGGCCGGCGGTAATAGGGAACGCCCTGTCCTCGTAGGCCTGCTTTTCAAATGCGGGGTCGAGGAAGAAGTGACGGGGTATTGCATCTATTGCCGATAGTACCTTCTCATCAGTGATCCCCTTCTCACGCAACTGCTGCACCAACTGCCTTCTTAAACCTTTATGCCTGTAATTATCTTCCTTGGGTACACTCTGCAACATAGTGACAAATTTAACCCACATTCGCTACAAACCGAAGGATGCAGGCATTTTGTGGATAAGTGGGCTTCTTAAAACAAGCGCCCGGAACTGGTCCGGGCGCTGAATATACTTAGTTAGAAAAGGAATCTGATCTTATTTTCCTTTTGATTTTGCGACTACTTCTTCTTCAATGTTGCGTGGAGCCGGTGAATAGTGGCTGAACTCCATTGTTGAAGTTGCGCGACCAGAAGAAAGTGAACGAAGCTGAGTTACATAACCGAACATTTCGCTCAGTGGCACTTTTGCCTTGATCACCTGCAGGTTGTTACGGCTATCCATACCCTCGAGCATAGCGCGACGACGGTTAAGGTCACCTGTAACGTCACCCATGTACTGGTCAGGAGTGATCACCTCTACCTTCATGATAGGCTCGAGGATCACGGTTTTAGCCTTACGGCCTGCCTCGCGGAAACCAGACTTAGCACACAATTCGAATGACATACCGTCAGAATCGACCTGGTGGAAAGAACCGTCGAAGATACGAACCCTCATGCTCTCTACAGGGAAACCTGCCAGAGGACCGTTGGTCATTGACGCTTCGAAACCTTTCTGGATAGGAGCAATGAATTCGCGTGGGATAGCACCACCGAAGATATCGTTAATGAACTGGAAGTTGCCTTTACCTTCTTTCAGGAACTCTTCGTCAGCAGGGCCGATCTCGAACTGGATATCAGCGAACTTACCACGACCACCTGTCTGCTTCTTGTACACTTCGCGGTGTTCAACCTTAAGCGTAAACGCTTCTTTGTAAGCAACCTGAGGAGCACCCTGGTTGATCTCAACCTTGAACTCGCGCCTCATACGGTCAACGATGATCTCGAGGTGAAGCTCGCCCATACCGCTCAATACAGTCTGGCCGGTATCTTCGTCCGTTTTTACGCGGAGTGTAGGATCTTCTTCAACGAGTTTGGCGATAGCCATACCCATCTTATCAACGTCGGCCTGTGTTTTGGGCTCAACAGCGATAGAGATCACCGGTTCCGGTATGAACATGTTCTCCAGAACGATCGGGTTTTTCTCATCACACAATGTATCACCGGTTTTGATCTCTTTGAAACCAACAGCCGCACCGATGTCACCTGCTTCGATGAAATCGATCGGGTTTTGTTTGTTAGCGTGCATCTGCATGATACGGCTGATACGCTCGTTTTTACCGGAACGCATGTTCAGAACGTATGAACCCGCATCGAGGTGACCAGAATAGCAGCGGAAGAACGCCAGACGACCAACGAATGGATCGGTCATGATCTTGAACGCGAGCGCAGCAAACGGCTCTTTAGCATCGGGCTTACGCTCGATCTCTTCACCTGTATTTGGATTAGTTCCTTTGATCGACTCGATGTCAACAGGCGAAGGCAGGTAACGGATGATCGCATCCAACGCTGTCTGAACACCCTTGTTCTTGTATGCAGAACCACACAACATCGGGATGATGCTGAGGTCGATAGTTGCTTTACGAACAGCTTCATGTATCTCAGCTTCGCTGATGCTGTTTGGATCTTCGAAGAACTTCTCCATCAGCTGATCATCGTATTCAGCAACCGCTTCAACGAGGTATTGACGCCAGTGGTCAACTTCATCCTTCATATCTTCAGGTATAGGCACTTCTTTGTAAGTCATACCCTGAGTTGCATCTTCCCAAATGATACCTTTCATCTGAATAAGGTCAACTACACCTTTGAAATTGTCTTCAGCACCGATAGGCAGCTGCAGTGGCACAGATTTAGCACCCAGCATGTCTTTGATCTGCTGAACAACCATGAGGAAGTCGGCACCGATACGGTCCATTTTATTAACGAAACCGATACGTGGTACACGGTAGCGGTTTGCCTGACGCCAAACGGTCTCAGACTGCGGCTCAACACCGTCAACGGCACTGAACAAAGCCATCAGACCATCGAGAACGCGCATAGAGCGCTCCACCTCGATTGTAAAGTCCACGTGACCGGGAGTATCGATGATGTTGAATTTGTATTTTTTAGAATCCGGCTGCGTTTTGCCCTGGATCGTAGGGAAGTTCCAGAAACAGGTAGTAGCGGCCGATGTGATCGTGATACCACGCTCTTGTTCCTGTGCCATCCAGTCCATGGTTGCAGCACCTTCGTGCACCTCACCTATTTTGTGGTTTACACCTGTGTAATAAAGAATACGCTCGGTAGTAGTAGTCTTACCGGCATCAATGTGAGCTGCGATACCGAAGTTGCGCTGTAAGCGGAGGTCTGCCATTGTTTATTTTATTAGAATTGTTTGGATTTTAAAATTTGAGGTGCAAAGGTAGGCAAATTAATGGGAAAATAAACAAATATGCTCGACGTAAGCAGAAAAAAGGCCAATAACACCAAAAACGGTTCAAGAGCCTGTTCGAGGACACGTTTTGAATGCAAAAAAGCACGAACAGGGAAAGGGCTCTAACGCACGATCAATCGGGCCTCTGTTGTTTCACTACCGGATGAAAGACGTACAATATATTCGCCCTGTGACAGGCCCGACAGTTCAAGACTGATCGTGTTAAGCCCCTTGGTCAATTGTACAGATTTCGTCTTTACAACCCGTCCTGACTTGTCAACAAACGAAAATCTGGCCGTACGGTCGCTTACAACGCTTACAGTAGCTACCGCTGACGAAGTTGCGGGGTTTGGTGAGATGCTAAAAGCGGGATCTGATTTTGTGACAGAACGTGTTGATGAAGGAATACCCAGAGCGGCATTGATGCCGTTCCTCAATTGCTCCATATCGAACGTATTATTCTGATTATCATAAACTTTATGATCTGTGCCACCCAGCACCACTACTTTGGGCATGCCGGGCGTACCATATTGGGTCTGTACAAATGCCGGATCAGAAAAGGTAGGCATGATATGCAATCCATTTGAATTTCTCCAGGAATTCAATTCAGAACAGGTGGTCAATCCGTCGTCATCTACAAGATACATCTCCACACGCCCCGGATGGGAGGTTGCGAAGCTTTGAACAACGTTTTGAGCATCTATTGAAGGGATCATGCAGCCTGAGCAGGGCATCACAAAAACCGCCACAATTATCTTGCCGCCGTCCAGCTCACCGAACAAATGGTGCGAAACACCTGAACAATCATTGATCGTAAAATCAGTGGCCGTCATTTGAGCGCTGCCACGATATGCCAAAGAGGTTGCCAAAAAACAAACGGCAGCAAATACCTTTTTCATTGATAAATTGTTCTAACTATCCTCAAAGGTATAGATATTTCGATATTAACCATTTAGAAAAAAGCGAAGGACACACAAGTGAGGAATTAGTCTGGTCTAATTCCTGACGGTTTTGCTTATGTGCCCTTCGCTCATCAGAAGCCGTAAACAGATTGCTACAATCAGTAAAATCATTTTACATAAGTTTTCACAGTGAAATAAAATATATTAAATTCAGATTATTCAATATTCAAACAAAACAATACAGCCGACAACATCGCGTTAATTTTTCTCGTTTCGTTCTAGTGAATGTTACATTGCAAAGGTGCGACAGGTATTGCACCTGCACAACGGGATTATACCCATACCGTATACAGGATTATCACTGTACCAGAGATACGGGAAAAATCCCGTATTAATCAAAGCAATACACACCGACAGAAGCAAAATCGCAAGTGGTGTCGTACCTTGCGAAAACAATGAAACGGGCACAAACAACGCCCCATTTCAAAATTCAATTCACACAAGAAACAATTTAGCACATGCACAATCATGGAGATGACATCCGCCCGCTTGTAATGAACAAGTCAATGAACGACGAAGGCAAGTACAACTTTGCGTATGCCTATCGCGACACGGGAGCCAACCAAAGCTTCCTTACTGACCTGAGTGTCAATTGGGTCGATTTTCAAAACACAGTCCTGCAACTGAACAACCTGAACCCCGTGCAGATGGAAAGACTTGCCATCAAGTTCATACACAGGTACAATGCAGTAACCAATCGTTGGTTTTTAACCGCACAATTGTGTGAAATATATGGAAGCCCATTGCCTGACACTGATTTTATGCGCCGCTATGAAACCTATCTGCTGATCAGTCGTGATGTGTATTTTACCATAAATGACAATGGCATAATAACACAAGATGGCAGTAATGGCCTTGGCGGCACAACCGACAGCCGCTACGGAATTGACTACTTTGACAGTGTATATTATGGGTTGAATAAGGTGGTTATTGGCCGGAACGTGCAAAGTGTAACCTATTCATGGAGCGTGATCTCGAAACTTGTCAACGACAATCAGGCTGTTGACAGGCCCAATGCCCAACTCTTCAGTCTCACATTTTGCCACTCGACCTACAAGGCGCTTCTGCCATCAAAAACATCTTACGTAGAATTTCCTCACTGCGCAACATTATACCTGAAATATGATAATGTAGATTGTCTGGATGACACAGATGTAGTGTTGGGCAATTTTACCAACAGAGCGGCGGACTACAATACTCCGTGCCCAAAGAGATGTGGTGTTTTCCTGTGGAATGCTGACATGGCGCGACCTGCAGAACAATCATTCTGATTTTACATATTTAATTTGTCTGCGAAATAGATAGTTCGCTATTTATTTCGCAGACTTTTTTAAGATTGAATGCAACATTATTATGTCATAATACCCGTTTGTTGTGCTGTCGTAGCAATACTTGCCGGTTTGATCAACCGCAAGTGGCTGCCGGCATCTGTACAGATATTGTTGGTCGAAGCAGTTCTGTCAATCGGGAGTGACATCACCGGATTAATGAACCCAACTCACACCAATGTTGTTTTCAACATTTTTATGTTGCTAGACACACTTCTTCTGTTACTTGCCTCCACATCCTTACAGGAATCGAATATAAAATACAAACTGAAGAAGATATACCTACTAACATTTTTGTTTGTCTGGGTAGTTTCAGTTGCCCGGTTCGGGATAAACACCTTTGCGAATTTCGCATTTGCAGTAGGCGGACTCTGTGTAACGTTAAACTATCTGTACACAGTTTTCCTGAACGAAACCGCCAATGACCGTAAACTGGCAATACCCGTTCGAATGTTGAGTTTCGCGTTGATCATATACCATTGTGGAACGTTCACATTCTTCATTGCTCTGCCCTACCTGATGAACGAAAGTACGCCTGAGTACATTCTGGACATCAACACCTGGCTTGATTCACTCAAGTACCTGATGATCGCATTTTCGTTTTACCTTTTTAAAAGCAACGGGCAATCTTCTAAAATGCAAGCATATGGAAAATAACCACCTGGTGCTGGGAGTCCTTTTCACCACAGCGCTGCTATTGTTGTTGGTAGCAGGCCTGTTCGTCTCTATATACATTTCCGGGAAAAACCGCCTGAAGCAAGAAATTAAAATAGCCCAGATGGCACTTAGTTACGAACAGGAGATGCGCCTGGCCGAAACAGAAATGAGCGAACACATGATGGAGCGTTTCGCACTGGAACTACATGATAACATTGGTCATATCCTCACCTGCATGCGCATTACTATCGAAAACAAAAAAATAGACAACGAAGAAAACGCAGCACTATATCAACCGATAGATGGATACTTGGATGAGGCGTCTGAACAGATTAAACTACTGAGCCGATCGTTCAATACAGAATACATTAAATCTTCGGGGCTTATAGAGGCAATGGGGTTGGAGGTGAACCGGATAAACGCCCTGCGTCGGATATCAATAGAGATGGCAGAATGTTCCTTCCTGTCGCCGTTCTCAAAAGACACCTAATTGCTTGTTTTCCGTATATTTCAGGAAATACTCAACAATGCCATAAAGCACTCAGGCGCAAAAAAGATGGTTGTAGAAATAAAGGGAGATAACGGATTCAGCATGATGGTGAGGGACAATGGCCGCGGGTTTGATCGCGAGTTGGTTTTTAACTCAAATAAGGTATCGGGGCTACGCAACATCATGAAAAGGGCTGAAATGGCCGGTCTGAATTGTATGATAGAAACTGCTCCCGGTAGTGGTTGCAGCTACCTGTTCACCATAAAAGCAGCACAATAAATAACTGACTTGAATACTATGAAAAAGATAATTCTGGTTGACGACCATGTGATCATCAGGAACGGCCTGAAAGAACTGATAGAAAAACTGGGATCATACACTATAGTAGCCCAATATGATAATGGAAGGGATTTTGTCAATACTTTCCCCCTGCGCGACCAACCCGACCTGATAATTATGGACATTTCGATGCCTGAAATGGACGGCGACGAAGTAGTAGAAGTAATGAACATCCGGGGCATGAAATGCCCAGTACTGATACTGACACTGAGCCACGACGAGAATAAACTGGCTAAACTCTTCAGGCAGGGCGTGCGAGGGTACCTGCAGAAAAACTGCACGGCGGCTATGATGAAACAGGCGTTGGAAGAGATCTTCAAACGAGGCTATTTCCACAATGAGGATATGTCGCTAGGACTTACAGCCAAACAAAACACCAATGGTCCGTTAGACACGACCACCATAAAGGAGCGGCTATCCGAACGTGAAAAAGACTTCATTAAACTAGCCTGTGACGAGAATGAATATACCTACCGGGAAATTGCCGAGCTGATGTCGGTGCAGCACCGCACGGTAGATGGATACAGGCAATCGATATTTGAAAAATTCGGGATAAAATCAAAAGCCGGGCTGGTACTGTTCGCATTAAAGCATAAACTTATAGAGAACCTCCCGTAGTACCGCCCTTTCCATTGTGTCCCATTTATATTATGTTTGTCGATCTCAATGATCAACTATGCGTAATATCCATAAATACCTTCTACTGTCTGCAACATTACTGACAGTTCAGGTAAGTGCACAGAAAAAGACCTTCACTATTGCCGAAGCTACAAACGGGATGGCTACAACCCTTGCTACCAAGGGTATAAAAAATGCTTCATGGCAACCAGGTACGGCTCGCCTGTGGCAAACTGTAAAAGAGGGAAATACAGAGGTGTGGAAAGTGACGGACTATGATAGGAACACCCGCACCTCATTTAATATAAACGTCAGCGACGGGCAACCCGCAGGCGTGAATGTAGCTTCCATGAAATGGATAGACAGAGATCGCGCCTATGTGCAGAAAGGAGGCAAAATATATGTGGGCACACTGAGCGACAAGTCGTGGAACTGGCAGCTCGTTACTACCCTACTAGATAATGCAGAGAACATTACGGTTGACAAGAGTCTGAATATTGCTTACACGGTTGAAAACAATCTTTTTATCAGAAATAGATATTCCGGACAAAACACGGCTATCTCATCTGAAAAAGACAAGAACATTATATGTGGCAAAGCAGTGCACCGAGATGAATTCGGGATTGACAGAGGAATCTTCTTCTCACCGAAAAGCACCTATGTTGCCTACTACAGGATGGACCAGACGATGGTGAATGATTACCCTATCATCAAGTGGGACGCCACACCTGCCACTACAAATATTATAAAATACCCGATGGCGGGCGGCAAGTCACATGAAGTAACGCTGGTGGTACATAACATTGTCAGCGGGTCTTCGGTGACGCTACAGACTGGTGAAACTAAGAGAGACCATTACGTTACATGTGTGACCTGGAGCCCCGACGAAAAGTCGATCTACGTTGCTATCCTGAACCGTGAGCAAGACCACTTGTGGCTGAATCAGTACGATGCTGCAAC
>JACSRV010000051.1 GCA_014879545.1 Chitinophagaceae bacterium
AGATGTGTATAAGAGACAGCCTATTAGTAATACACACAACTTTTGCTACTGACCATTAAATGACCAACTATGGCGATATTTAATTTCGACGACGGTTAGAATGTTTTTCATGCAACAGCCGGAATAAGGAAGTGTTATCGGAAATATCCATACATGCGACAATGCCGATCGTTCACTTCCAGACCCATGCCCGATTCATGCTCCGTGTCTCGGTAGTCGTCGCCGGCTGTTGCATTTCCCTTATGAGCTTATTTTGACAATTTCGCTCACAGGGCAAGCCATGTTTTATTCACTTAAAAACTAGCTATATGGTACTACTTATGACAATTTTGTTCATAAAGAAGCAACACAATATGCTTCAATCGCGCCGCATATTGCGTAGGGCCAGGCCCTCACCCGCTGTCTGACAGTCGGAGCTTCAGGGGTATCCCGATTCTTTTGCGGATATGATCCGAGACGCCTGTAAATCATCGCGCACAAGCACCATATACCGCAACTGGTGCAAATGCAAAAAAATACGCACTAAAGTTTCATATACGGATTTATCAACCTTTACACTTCTACCACTAAGAAATTATGCGTGTTTCTATAAGCTTCTATCACTATGAGACTAACCATTATTATTCACAGACTAACCAAATACTACTAACCAACAGATCAACACAAAAACATGAAGCCTATGAATAGATAAGATCTCATATCTGAAACAATTGAAACAATGAAACAAATTGGGAATACGTTACTGTAAACCCTGATCATTATGAACTACCCATTAGACACAATGAAGTAAAAGATATTTTACTATGTAAACTACCGGGCATCGCCCGAAACAAATAGCCCCCGCATGTGCAGGGGCTATTTAATTATTTCGAGCTATTCGACTATAGTTTATTGAAATCTTCGTCTTTTTTGTAGTTACGATCGCGATTATAGCCGCCATCACGTTGCTCACGGTTATAGTTCGTATCGCGGTTATAGCCGCCGCTATTGTCTCGATTATACCCACCACTGTTGTCTCGATTATAGCCACCGTTGTTGTCACGGTTGTAACCACCGCGATCGCGATTGAATCCACCGCCACCCTCACGATTATATCCACCTCTGTCGCGATTGAAACCGCCACCGCCTTCTCTGTTGTAACCGCTACCGCCACCATTGTATCCGCCGGGACGTGGACCGCGAGGTTTGTTGAATGACCGGCCACCGCCGCCGCCTTTCTGATTGTTCTGCTTGGCCTCTTTTACAGAGATGATATTACCTTCAAAAAAAGTCTGATCCAGGTTGTCTATGGCGTCAAAACCTTTCATCTTATCTGCCATTTCCACAAATCCAAAACCACGCGATGCACCTGTACCCGGATCAAAGATAACTTTATACGATACTATTTCACCGAATTCGGAAAAGAGAACCCTGAGCGCTTCAGCTGTAGTATCAGGGTGTAGGTTTGCTACAAATAAATTCATTTTTCGAGATCTTGTTTTACTATATTAATGCTATCAGGGAGAACCCCGTTCATTGAAACCGGTTACAAGGTACGTATTTCTTTTTAACGTAGCCAAATTATTAAATTCCATACAGATAGCTACATTTTATTTCCCTGTAAATACAATGGAAAACAAACAAGCACCCTCAACCAAACCGATAGAAAAGGACGACATGGAATTCGCAATAATAGACTATATTCGCAAAAATTTTTCCAGTACATGAACTTGCATGAATACCAGGCCAAAGAGCTCCTCAAACGCTACAAAGTGCCCACACAGGAAGGTTTAGCCGTATCCAACGTGGATGAAGCTGTAAACGCTTACAAGCAAATCGCAACTGAGAACGGAACGAAGTTCGCAGTTGTAAAAGCACAGATCCATGCCGGCGGACGCGGTAAAGGCCGCATGAAAGAAGCTCCCGACCAAAGTGGTGTTGCTGTTGTGAAAAGCGCTGACGATGTAGAACGCGTTGCCCGTAACATTCTCGGGAATACGCTGGTAACTATACAGACTGGTGATGCCGGAAAAAAAGTAAGCAAACTCCTCGTTGCTCAGGACATGTATTATGATGGCCCTAGCGAACGTAAAGAATTCTACCTTTCTATCCTTCTTGATCGTGCTAAAAAGCAAAACGTTATCATGTACAGCACCGAAGGTGGTATGGATATCGAAACTGTTGCACACGATACTCCTGAGAAGATTTTCCGCGAGTGGGTTCAACCAGGCTTCCCGCTTCAGGGGTTCCAGGCTCGCAAAATAGCATTCAATCTCGGGCTCAGCGGTACAGCGTTCAAAAACATGGTTAAGTTCGTTACTAACCTGTATGACGCATATGTAGGTCTTGATTGCTCAATGCTTGAGATCAACCCGCTTTTCAAAAGCGCTGATGATAAGATCCTTGCGGTTGACTGCAAAATGAATCTTGACGACAACGCGCTGATGCGCCACCCCGATCTTGCCGACATGCGCGACAAGAGCGAAGAAGACCCTACGGAAGTAGAGGCAGGCGAGTTCAACCTTAATTATGTGAAACTTGACGGAAACGTTGGTTGCATGGTGAATGGTGCCGGTCTGGCGATGGCTACCATGGATATGATCAAACTTGCCGGTGGCGAACCTGCAAACTTCCTGGACGTAGGTGGTACAGCAAACGCGCAGACAGTTGAAGCCGGTTTCCGTATTATTATGAAAGACCCCAACGTAAAAGCGATCCTTATCAATATCTTTGGTGGTATCGTTCGTTGCGACCGCGTTGCGGCAGGTGTGATAGAAGCCTACAACAAACTGGGTAATATTAATATTCCGATCATCGTTCGCTTGCAGGGAACGAATGCCGAAGCAGCAAAAGAACTGATCGTGAACTCAGGTCTGAAGGTACAGAGTGCTATACTGCTAAGCGAAGCGGCAGAGCTGGTTCAGAAAGCAGTTAGCTCCAACTAATTGATACTTAAATAGATTATACAGAAGTTGCTCCTTCAAAAGAGCAACTTCTTTTTTTGTTATATTTGTGAATAAGAGACTCCAAGTGATGAAAAAAACTGTTTCTGTAGCTATTGTCATACTATATGTTGTAGCATTTACGGCCTGCTCCAAAAGAAGAGTGCACTATGAATGTCAGTGCTATCAAAAGGGATACTACACGCGCAGTTACAACCTGGGCGTGGTACCCGGCGAAAATGTCTACAATATGTGTCATTCCATACAGCTAAATAATTCTGAAGACACATGCTATGGCTCAGGCAGTCTGAAGTAGACTCCATCTGCATTTTATGTGCATAACATATTTGTAATAATTGCAGGGACGTACAGGTATACCTTAATAGCCTTATCTTTGTAGACGATTGTAATTAATAATTAAACTAAGATAGTTGAGTAAAGTAAATATCGTGCGTTTCGCACATAAAAACGGTGAGGGATTTTATGACTCACTCAAAAAAAGGATCGACGAGTTTTTCAAGGAAAATAATATCGCCCCTACGGGCAACAGCGAATTGAGGTGGAAAACCGTAGCAATGGTATCGCTGTTTTTCGTCCCTTATATTTTTATCGTAACCGGATTTGGTGCATCAAGCCCTGTGCTCTTCTATGGGCTGTGGGCCTTGATGGGCTTTGGTATGATAGGTGTAGGCTGCGGAGTTCACCATGACTCTAATCACGGGTCATACTCTTCCAACAAAACAGTTAATAAGGTTGTAGGAGATGTGGTGAATCTGGTTGGCGGCTATGACGTTACCTGGAGAATTCAGCACAATATCCTCCACCACACCTACACCAACATCGAAGGCCTGGACGAGGATATCGATACGGGCGGCCTCCTGCGATTTTCACCTCATTCTAAAAGACATTTCCTGCATCGTTTTCAGCATATCTATGGCTGGTTTCTTTACTGCCTGCTCACAATCCAGTGGGTGACCTACAAGGATTACCGCCTTCTATTCATCTACAACGAAAAAGGACTTTTGAAGAAAGAGAAACTAACATTGGGTAAAGCCCTGTTGGAATTATCTATCTACAAGGTGATTTATTTTACCTATATTTTGGTACTGCCCATTATGTATTCGGGCATGCCTTGGCAGAGTGTAGTAGCCGGCTTCTTTTTGCTGCACTTCATTGCGGGTCTTGGCCTTTCGTGCATCTTCCAGTTGGCACACGTGCTCGAGTCTTCAGAGTTCCCGTTGCCGTCAGAAGATCGCAAGATGGAAAACAACTGGGCTGTACACCAGATGCTTAATACTGCCAACTTCTCTCCGCGCAGCTACATGATGTTCTGGTTTGTGGGTGGCCTCAACTACCAGGTTGAGCATCATCTTTTCCCGCATATCTCACATGTGCATTACCCGCAAATATCTAAAATCGTAAAGAAAACCGCCGAGGAATACGGTGTACCTTACAAAGTAATGCCGTCTTTTATGAACGCATTGGTTCAGCACTGGCGCATGCTCAAAAAGATGGGAACTGCATAGTATCCGTCTACATCAATGAAATTTTTGAACGCCCCCGGCAATCCGTGGGCGTTCTTTTTTTTATAAATATTTCCTGTTAATTAATGCTGTAAAACCAGTTTAGGTTACCGCCAATAGGGGTAGTCCCCTTTTCGATTTAAGTCATATTTTTACCATTAAATGAACAATATGAATTTCAGACAGGTACTTTCCATTGTAAGTCTGTTTATAGCCACCGGCACTCACGCCCAACTGAAGGATAACGCGTACCGAAACGCTGACAATAAATATTACTGGCAAAACCGTCGCCCGGATGCCGCCTACTGGCAACAGGATGTACACTACAAGATCTTTGCCAAAATGAACGAGGTAGAACATATGATAGAAGGAGCGGAAGAACTCACCTACTGGAACAACTCATCCGACACACTCAGGTACATTTATTTCCACCTATACCAAAACGCGTTTATCAAAGGTTCCTATCTCCGGGATCTGGAACTGGCCAACAAGGTCAATTCACGCATGGGAAATAGAGAAGCTAATGGTTTGGGCATTGTCATCACAGACATAAAGATCGGCAACAACGATAAGATTGCCGCCACCATTGACAACACAATAATGAAGGTGCCACTCCCTACCCCACTGGCTCCCGGAGGCAAAGTATCGGTCAAGATAGGCTTTAATACCTATTACGACATCGGCACCACACGCCGGAGAATGAAAATGTACCCTGCATGGGGATTTATGCACTACAATGGCTGCCAGTGGTTTCCGAAGGTTGCCGTGTATGACAGAATGCATGGATGGGATACCTACCAACACCTCAACCGGGAATTTTACGGCGACTACGGACTGTATGATGTCACGCTCGACTTCCCTTCAAATTACATTCTGGAAGCGAGCGGGGAACTGCAGAATAGAAAAGAGGTGTTACCCGATACCCTACGCGAAAAACTGGACCTCAAAAACTTCGCCAACAAAAAATCAAACGAGCTGCCGTCCACCATCGTTCCTTACGTTAAGGGACAGCGCAAGCAATGGCATTTTGTCGCTAATAACGTACATGACTTCGCGTTTACAGGCGATCCGTCCTACCGTATCGGTACCGCTTACTGGAAAGGCGTGGAGTGCGTTGCAATCGTTCAGGAACCACACGCCGCCGGCTGGCAAAATGCCCCCGAATACATCACCAAAATTATCAAGACTTTCTCTGAAGGCATCGGGATGTATTGTTATCCGAAAATAGTGGCAGCTGATGCCGCCGATGGCATGGAATACCCCATGATCACATTAGATGGGGGTGCAGATCCCGGCTACAGGGGCCTCCTGGTGCACGAAATTGCCCACAACTGGTTCTACGGACAAGTGGGCAGCAACGAAACATATAGGGCCGCTATGGACGAAGGCTTCACCCAATTCCTTACAGCACTGGGTCTTCGCCGTATAGACGGAGAGAACCTGGTAACCGGAAAATCAAAGTCGGTTTACCGGAACCGTTTCGCACAACCCACCAATGTGCTTGACCTTCGTGTGCTCAACGCCTACACCAACAGTGCGCTCAATCAAAATGAACTGTCTATCAATACCCATTCCGATGATTTCCACAGCGCTCTCGGCCAGGGTGGCGGCTACGGTGCAGTTTACTACAAAACAGCAAGCATGCTCTACAACCTTGAATTGGTTTTAGGCGATTCGCTCTTCGAAAAAGCGATGATGCATTATTTCGACCAATGGAAGTTTGCGCACCCCTATTTCGAAGACTTCCGTGCATCCATCATTCAGTTCACCGGTATAGACCTTTCCTGGTTCTTTGATCAATGGTTCGAGACCACAAAAACGCTCGATTATGGCATTACACATATAAACAAGGTTCGTGGCACGGACAGTTTTGATATCCGTTTCCGCCGTCGCGGACAAATGCAGATGCCCATCGACTTTACCGTTACTGCTCGCAATGGACTGCAAACCAGCTATCACATTCCCAATACTAATTGGTTCAATAAATCAACACAGGCAACTGTACTTCCTAAATGGTATGGTTGGGGCAAGCTGCACGAAACATACACTGCGCGCGTACACATGCCATCAGGTGTCAAAGACGTTCAGATAGACACTTCCAACCGACTCGCCGACCGTAATATGGTCGACAACTATCGCACCCGTGGTATGTTGCTGAGCCCACGTGCCATAAAATGGCGCTTCGATGGGGGCCTGAACCCACAGACTGACCGTAAACACTATCGGGCATACGTCAGGCCCGATGCCTGGTGGAACCCGATTGACGGAATCAAAGCTGGAGTTCATCTTGAAGGCGACTACCTTTCAACACTATATAAAATAGATGCTTCTGTATGGTGGAATACACATTTCCTGCAGGAAAATGCCTACAAATCGTTCAAGGGGGAAAGTTATTATGCACGCTACAAGCCTGTCAACTATTCATTGAACTACAACTCCCCGATCAGCCGAAATTGGCCAAAACTACAAATGCAGGTCAACTCCCGCTACCTCGATGGGCTTTGGTGCAATCGTGGCGGATTCAATTGGCTCATGTCCGACAAAAATACTATCCAACTCTACGGACAAATGCTATGGCGTGGTTCAGTTAACGACCTCGCTTACTTGAACGACCCATTAGAATGGAGCAGCACACCGGGACGCAAAAACAACTCCATCAACGCTGCCTGGACACATCACTACGAATATTTCCATGGCCAGGGACGTTACACCATTTCTGCGAGGGCTCCGTTCCTCCAGAAAGACGCACTACCCTTTGGCTATTCATGGGCACAACTCGAATCTGTCAACTACGGTTTTATAGACAGAATGGAGATCCGTACTCGTCTCTTTGGGCGCTTCGGTCTGGGAAGGCAAATGCCATACGAGAGCATGTTGTTTATGGCAGGTGCAAGCCCCGAAGAGTTGATGGAGAATAAATACACCAGAAGCATCGGCTTCGCACCGTCCGACTGGCGCGGCACTTCGTTGTATGATGTGAACCACATGCACCAGGGTGGCGGCCTTAATCTTCGTGGGTACGCCGGATATTATGCACCTGACGAATACAAAAATGGCCTGCTCACGGGCTACAAAGGACGCAGTGGCGCGTCTTTCAATATGGAGGTTGGTTTCGACAACTACATCCAGTGGCGTCCACGCCTCACCCGAAATTGGCTCAAAGTGAACCTTTATGCCTTCGGCGACGCGGGCATAATGGAACTCAGCCAGTATTCATTCACCAACTTCCGTAACGTGGTCCCTACCACAACATGGGGAACGCTTCATGCCGATGCGGGTGCCGGCTGTGCATTCACAATTAAAAACTGGGGGGTATTTGAAAAGGCAAAACCACTCACTATACGGGTAGATGTACCTGCATTTCTTAACAGGCCTCCATATGGCAACAGCCAATACTGGGGACTCAGATATGTGGTGGGCATCAATCGTGCGTTTTAATACCTGAAAATTTGCCGCTCAATAAAAATCCGAAATTGACTTTTGGTTGAGTAGAACACAATTCGTACATTCGCACCCTCTTACACAAATAGTTCGATTGTGTAACGGTAGCACAACAGACTCTGACTCTGTTTGTCTAGGTTCGAATCCTAGTCGAACTACTTAACAAAATGAAAAAGCCTTGACTGTAGACACTTTCAAGGCTTTTTCATTTTTGGTGGTACAACATAGGTACAACATATGAAAACCTACACCTTGTATGTTGTCTAACCCGTGTAGTCGCAGAAGCACCCCAATCCATATATATTAAATCTCACATGTATCGAGTCGTGCATCTCTGTAATTAACAAATGCAACATGCTGAACATACTGGCGGCGTATATCTTGACGAAAAGCATGGTAGAATTTAGCCTAAAGAAGCTGCTCCCGTTTGGATTTAATTGAAATGGAAACGGCGGTTCCCCAATGGTTTCCGCCGTTTCAATACGTAGATGTCCTTGGTGGTTACTTAATGAGCGTCACCATATGGTACTGCGTGATGCCACCTGTGGAAAGACTCAAAACATATACCCCTGCCGGTAAGTCTTCAGGAAAACTAAATTCCGAATCTAACCGACCGGCATTTATCAGAACACTTGAACTATAAACCTGACGACCAACATTGTCAGTAATGGTCAGAATGGCGTTCTGCGTTTCACTTGAAGGGAAATTCCCATAAACATGAACCTGTCCGTTCGATGGATTCGGCCAAACACGGATGGTAGTGCCGGCGCTATTTTCGAAAACTACAGAAGTAGTGCGTACGTTGATTGTTACCGTTCCCGATCCTACTGCAACACCACATCTGCCCGAAGCCGTGACCTCGCACGACACTTTTGATTGATCAGTAAGTGTGTTTGATGTGAATGTTGAGGATACCTCCCCAGGCAATGAAAGACCATTTACATACCATTGGTAGGTTACAACAGAACCCGGATTGACACCAGTCACCGATGCGGTAAAAACAACGGATTGTCCGGCACTGATCGAAGTCCCTGTTCCGGGCAAAATTGCAACTACCGGCATATCCGCATCAACGACTGACATCTTCACATTATTACTCGACACAGTATCGTCACTGGCGCATACGGCATTACTTGCAAGCTTACATAGCACAACATCGTTATTCGCCGGTACAGCAGAAAATGATGGTCCCGTCCCTGATAGCACCCCGTTTACGAACCATTGATAGGCAGGGGAAGTCCCACCATAACCGATTCCGGCAACAAAAGTGCAGCCGGTTGATCGGCAAACAGTGTCATTAGGAAACGCCGCAATCCCGATATACGGATTCACTACCGGGTAGACCTGAAGGGTATCGCTGGCTACTGCCGTGTCAAACAGTAGACAAGCAGCATTGCTGATCATTGATAACTTGATGACATCTTCGTCTCCGGGCAAGTAACTATAGGATGTGCCGGAACCAACAATTATACCATTTTTCCGCCACGCAAGGATTGGGCTCGACCCGCCATTGACTATGGAAGCAAGAAAGGTCATCGAAGTACCCTCACAAACGGGAGACAAACTTGAACGAGCAATTGTTACTGAAGGTGCTACAGTCAGGACGGATGTGATAGTCGCTGTAGATGCCATTGTCCGACTACAACCCGTCGCAGTGTCCAGGGCAGACACCGAATAAACGCCTGGTGCAGAAATGGGGTTGAACGTAATTAACGAGCCCGTACCAAACAATGAATCGACAGCTGCTCCAGACGATGCGATGCGATACCTAACCGCGGTTTGCGAACCCGACAGATAAACCGTTGCCCCACCAGCCCCTGCACAGTATGCGCCGCCGCCTGAAACCGGATACAGCAATGGCAGAGGGTTAACAGTGATTGTTCTTTCTGAAAAACACCCGGTGGTTGAAAAAACATAAGAAATGACCGCCGAACCTACAGCGAGAGGTATAACAACACCAGAATGAACGGTGGCAATGGATGGGGTGCTCACGTCCCAATACCCGTCTGTACTGGCTGTATAAAATGTTTCCGGCGAGCCGACACACAACTTAGATGAACCGAAAACTGGTGCCGGTGTGGGGTTGATCGTTAGAAGTGTTGTATTGAAGCATCCCGATGGTAATATATAGCTTATCCGAACAATACCGGCCGAAATGCCGGTTGTTGCACCGGCAATTGGTCCTGTTGCGGCCACGACGGCAACTCCGGTGTTGCTACTTATCCATACTCCACCCGGAGTAGCGCAGTGCAAAACAGTTGTATTACCGGTGCACAGCGCAGAAACGGCCAGAATAGACGACGGGGTTGGGTTAACAGATATCGCAGATACCCTGCTGCATCCCGAAGGAGCGGTATACGTAATATTCGCGATGCCTCCGTTCAGGCCGGTAACCACCCCGCTGGACGCTCCGACCACCGCGATCAAGGGGTTTCCGGAAGACCATGTACCACCTGCCGATGGATTTGACAACGTTATTGAGGCACCACTGCAGAATGGTACTA
This sequence comes from Chitinophagaceae bacterium, assembly GCA_014879545.1. GTDB lineage: Bacteria > Bacteroidota > Bacteroidia > Chitinophagales > Chitinophagaceae > Nemorincola. The sequence goes on from JACSRV010000051.1 coordinate 10,390, forward strand.
TCCCTGTGTTTGGCGGTGGTAGTGGGGTTACTGAAACCGATGCGAAAACCGCACAACCGGACCCAATGGTGTACGATATGACAGATGCGCCCGGCGCCAGACCTGTTAGTACTCCCGACATCGGATCGATAGATGCTACCGTGGTATTGCTGCTGCTCCAAACACCTCCGGGGGTTGAATTGGACATTGAAACGTTGCTACCCAAACAAACAGAAGGTGGACCTGCGATCGGTGACGGAAGAGGGTTCACTGTTACGTTTGTAACCCTGTTACAACTCGTAGGCAATGTGTAGGTAACCGAAACGGTTCCTGGTGACATACCCGTCACGACACCCGAACCGGCACCAATAGAGACGTTAGCGTTAGATGCTGACCACGTGCCACCGGTTGTTAATGACGACAACACTACACTGTATCCCAAACACACGGCACTACTTCCTGTTATAGCCGCCGGAAGCCCGTTCACAGTAATTGTTTTAAAGGTTTTACATCCGGTCGGCAAACTATAGGTAACCTGCGCGCCACCTGTTGCCACACCTGTAACTACTCCACTTAAACTGCCTACAGTAGCTACAACGCCTGCTATATCCCATGTTCCGCCCCCCGGTGTACTCACCATATTAACCGTAGACCCTATACATACCTGAGACATCCCGGATATGGGTGACGGCAACGGATTTATCGAAACTGTCATTGTTGCAGAACAACCGGTCGGCAGGCTGTAGGTTGCTATCGCAGTACCACTTACGCTGCCTGTTAGCTGTCCGGTTAAAGCAATAATTGTTGCGTTGGTATTGCTTACACTCCACGTACCTCCCGTCGTCGTATTTCCCAGATTGGCAATACCGGATACACAAACAGAGGTGGGTCCGGTGATTGCTGCCGGACTCGGGTTAACTGTGATGGAGGTCGATCTGTTACAACCGTTCGGTAGCGTATAAAGTACTGTCGAACTGCCACTTGACAATCCGGTAAGAATGCCTGAGCTCGATCCAATAGCAAGATTGGAACTACTACTACTCCATGTTCCACCCGTCACCGCATTGGTCAATAACTCACCACTGGTACCCGTACAAATTGCTGATACACCTGTAATATTTGATGGAGATTGATTGACCGTTACAATTGATGTTACATGACAACCGGACGGCTGCGAATAGCTGACCATTGCGGTCCCCGCAGATAAACCGATTACCACGCCCGTGACCATATCGACACTAACGTCGCCGGATGCCGAGCTCCATACCCCACCGGATAATGCATTACTAAGTAATGTAGTAAGACCCTCACACACAGAAAGTGCTCCACCAATAGGAGAAGGCGTAGAATTGATGGTAATTGTCTTCGTAACAAAACACCCGCTTGCCAGCGTATATGTAATGACCAGCGGACCAGCAGAAACGGCTGTCAAGAGACCGGTTGCCGCAGCAATAGTTCCATTAGCATTACTTACCGACCATACTCCACCTACAGTATCATTAGAAAAAGTTGCAACAGTTCCGGTGCACATGCTATTTGGACCGGATATTACATTAGGTATGGGATTAACTGTTGTAGTAGTATTGGCCGTTGAGAGACATCCATCGTTATCAGCTACAACACTATGATTTACCACACCCGATACCAAAGGGTTGAAATATACTGAAGTTACAGCAGAACCGGTATAAGGAATTGTACCTGAAGCATCTGTAAACAGCCCGGTTGTTGGTGTCCAGATTGTAGGCGCAGCATAGGAGTATTCTATTGTAACCGACCATTGCATCGTCGGGAGTACGACATTTGAGAATCCGGTGTTGTTGTAGATTGAAATAGTCCAGGTACCATTTGGAGTGCTGTAGAGCCCCGACCAGGTTCCGATATTCGAGATGTTAGGTATTCCACCTACTCCCGATACAACATCAGCCATCCAGGATCCCGAGAACGTACCCGAACCAGTTGCAAGAGAAAATACCCCGGACGAACTCAATTCGGTATTTGAAAACAAAGCAGTTACGGTAGAAGTGTGGGTGCCCCGCTGATTGATCAAATTCAGAACATTACCATTCGGCGCTTTGATATTTACGACATAGTCGTCCTGATATTGAGAGCCAAAACTGATCAGATTAACTCTCATTCCGGTTATCACAGCACCGGCAGGAACACCGGCGACTGCAACTGAACTTGAAATCGTCCCGAATGCGCTGATGGACGTGGGGATACTAACAACACCTGAGTTGACTGTCGTCGGCCCGACAGTGCCACCCGTCGCTGTAATTAGATAAGGTGCTGATGCCTGACATAAGCTATAAGAAGAAGGCGAAACTACCACCGTCGCCGGAGTGACGGCATACTTCACTAAAGCTGTATCTGATGAAGAGCAACCATTGACGTCAGTACCCGTTACGGTATAGATAATTGATGATGTAGGATTGGCTACAACAGAAGCTCCTGTGGTGGCAGACAATGCGGTCGACGGACTCCAGGAATAACTGGCGGCACCGACAGCAGTGACAGTTGCTCCGCTTCCGCCCGAGCATGCGACACCACCAGAAGCAGTTACAACGGGTAAGGAATGAACCAAAACTGTTGCCGATGAAGAAATTGATGACAACGAAGAGGTTGGACATGTAGTTGTACACCAGAAATAGGTAGTATCGGTAAGAGTGCCCGATGAATAACTTGATGAAGTTGCTCCGGGAATATCTGTTCCCGGTGGTACATTGACAGTGGATGATGACCACTGATATGTGACGCCTCCGATCGTTGCTCCGGAAAGAGAAAGTGTTGTACTTCCGGAGCCGCAGAGGTTGGTCGTTGTTGTTAAAGCAGTTCCACCCGCAGGAAGCCCGCTGCATACCGACGGGACTACATTTAATAACGCTCCTGATGAAACGGCAGTTCCGGCACAATTAGTTACTACACACCTGTATGCATAGCCATCCCAGCCGGCAGGGACACCCGCAAGCACCAATGTCGAACCGGTAGCTGTGGATGTGATCGCATATCCGGAGTATATGCCAACGGGATCCATGGTTGCGCTCGTAATGTCTACCCATGTTCCGCCGGAAAGTCCTGACATGTTGCGTTGCCATTGATAGGAAGCTGCAGCGGTTACACCCGAAACAGAGAATGATGTGCCTGACACGGCCGATATCGCAGCATTGGATGGTGAGGTTGCAATAGCTGGTGCTACCACAGGAACTGTTGTACCATTAATAGCAAGGCTGGTATTAGTAAAATACCAATTCCCTGTAGCGCTTCCGGTTGGATTGATCAGGAATTTAATAGTTGTTCCGGCAGGGATGTTTTGCAACGCCGTTACTGATGAAAGTACAGTAGATCCTGCGGTTCCCGTTGTTCCTGATGTTGAGGTTGTCGTCCAGTTTCCGGCAAACACATACGGAGCCCCATTTAGCGAATAGTAAATTGCACATCCGTTTGGCCCCGTACCTGAACGCCTTGTAAATCCGGCAATAGAGGAAATAGATATTTCGTCACAAGCCGCCGATATTGTTATGCTGAAGCTATTCGCATCAAGCGCACCGGCTGCCCAGCCACCTGATCCCCCGTAACAACCACCCGCCGGAGTTCCGGATGTAAGAATCGAACTACCCCTGATAAGGCCAGTTGTTGATAACCCCGGAGCAAGTAACGCAGGCGGTGTCCAGGGGCTGGTCCCAAACCCTACCGAAGTGGCAGGATTGAACCTGATCAGTTGAGCATTCAACACAAAGTGATGGAATAAATTAACGACAAGGACAAGTAATACTTTTTTCATAAAACCGGTATAGAGGATTTCTGCAAATACTTTTATTAATTAGAAGGATATGTGTCTTAAGTACGGCGTTTAATCAAGCCTTTTGACATCCTAACGACTGATAATCAGTTTTCGGTGAATCAAGGCGTTACTTGTTTCAACAATTACAACACTGTAAACGCCCGAAGACATCGACGTAAGATCATAATGGACTTTTGCAGGCGACCGGAATACCAGAGTACCCAACGCATTGTATATCAGTACCTCTTTTATAGACGAAGGTGAAATTGAAAAAATACCTGATGTAGGACTCGGAAATACAACATAGGGGTCATCGCTAACAACGTTCTCAATCTCAGTTGGAGATCCTGCCATCATCACAAATGTTGCTGACACTGCCTGGCATCCGTTTGTATCTGTTACTCTTACTTTATACTGACCGGGCGTTACCGACGTCAACGAATAGTTGGTAGCACCATATATCGGTACAAGGTCCTTGTACCATTGGTAGGTTATATAATAATCCTGTGTCAATAGTCTCGAACCTATCCGAACGATCGAAGGATCCGGCAATGGGGATTCTCTGACCTCTACAGAAGTCCCCGTCAAAGTACAACTACCGGCAATAGACACCTTGCAGTTATAAAAGCCAGGATCAGAGGCGGCATATGTTGAAGATGTCGCGCCAACGATATTAACTCCTCCTTTGTTCCATTGATAACCAAGTGTGGCAATGGAAAGATTTGTAGCCAATATAGAACTTCCGCCCCAACAGAACGAAGAAGGCGTGAGTGCGGTAACAGTTAAAGAACTCAACACTGTTACTATCGTGTCAGCTACCGTCATCGCCGTACACCCTGTTGAACCGTTTGTAACTCTCACCCTATATCCGCCACTTAAAGATGCATAATAAGAGGAGGAAGTACCACCCGGTATGGCCACTCCGCCTTTGTACCACTGGTATTGAAGTGATGCGCCGGTTATGGCGCTGAGCGTCACACCACTGCCGGGGCAAACAGTAGTGGGCCCCGAAGTGTTGATCACCGGGTTGGGTAAACTATTCACAATAACTGCAGTTGCACTGCTTGTGTCAGAACATCCGGCCGGATTCGTAACAACGCAGGAATAATTTCCGGTGGTTGTGGCTGTATAGGTATTATTTGTCGCACTTGCGATAGGTGTGCTACCATTGAACCACTGATAGGACACTCCTGTTACACCGGGAACCAACATAGTCACACTACCACCGCTACAGAAACTCAAAGGTCCGGAAACGGCAAGTGTCGCATCGGGACCGGGAATAAATGATAACGTAACCGGTGTTGAAACATCGGTACAACCCGTTGAATTCGTTATCCTCACTGAATAGTCAGACGATGATGTGGCAGCGTAAGTAGCACTTGTTGCCCCGGCGATCGGGCTTCCGCCCATTAGCCATTGGTAGGTGTACCCTGCCCCGGTAGTTGCGGCCAGAACTATTGGAGTTCCCGAACAACTTGACGTTGTGCCGACAGGAATTGTTATAGATGCTGTAACCGAATTAACTGATACTGAAACAGCCGTTGAGAAGCCCGGACAACTCAATGAATTGAGTACTCTTACCCTGTAGTTTCCTGTTGCAGTAGCAGTGTATATAGGCGTAGTTGCTCCGGAAATTGAAGTGATTCCGTCAAACCATTGATAAGATATCCCTGTTGCTGAACTCGCAGTCAGAATTACAAAATCTCCGGGACACAAGGCTGTATCACCTATCACCATCACGGATGCGGTGGGTGCCGGATTGACGGTAAGCAACCGCGTGGTCCTACAGCCAACCGTTGTTATATAGCTAACAATAGCCGTACCCGCCAGAAGGCCGGTTACACTACCTGTACCAACCGCGATTGATGCAATAAGTGGGTTGTCAATCGACCAGGCACCACCGGAAGGGGCACTTGAAAGCGACACTGAAAGACCGACACACACTGAGGATGGCCCGACAATTGCAGATGGTAACGGATTAACAGTCTGTAGACGTACAGTGAAACAGCCTGTGCTGACAAGCCTGTAGGTTATGCGTACAGTGCCCGCCAGCGATCCGGTTAACCATCCGCTGGCAGAACTAACGGTCGCAATGGATGTATTGGCTGATTCCCATGTACCGCCGGGAAAGCTATTCGATAACAATACACTATCACCGACACATACTGAGGAAGGACCCGTTATTGCTGCAGGTAACGGGTTGGTAGTAAAAATAACCCCTGCACCGCATCCCGTACTTAACAGAGTATATGAAATTATGGTAGTTCCGGCAGCAATTGGTGTGACAGATCCTGACAAGGAACCGACCGTCGCTACCGACGTCAGACTGCTGCTCCATGTTCCTCCCGGGGTGGATGATGAGAGGGAAATGACAGAACCCACACAAGACGCCAGTGAACCTGTCGGCGTTGCAGGTAGTGGATTTACAGTGATCGACCTCACGGAAAAACACCCTGTCGGCAATGTATAAGTCATGTTTACAATACCTGTATTTACTCCTGTAACGATACCGCTTGCAGAACCAACTGACGCTATCAGAACATCTGAACTGCTCCAAAGCCCGCCTGTCGTGCCAATAGTCGCTGAAACAGACTGCCCTTCACATACAGCCCCAGGTAATGAAATGAGGCCGGGTGAGGCAAGAACGGTCACCGTTGCTAAGGATATACAGCCACCACCATCCGTGTATGTAATAATCGATGTCCCGGCAGCTAATGCAGTTACCGTGCCCGAAAGTGCACCAACGGAAGCAATAAGTGGCGAACTACTACTCCACGCCCCACCGACAGGCAGAGCCGAAAGCGCACCGGTATCACCAATGCAATAGGTCGATGTTCCGGAAATTGCGCCGGGAGGGGTGGATACCATTACTGTTCTTGTTGAGAAACAACCGGTAGGAAGTGTGTAAGTAATAACAGCTGTGCCCGGTGCCACGCCGACCAATATACCTGTGGAGCCCCCTATTGTAGCTACCGACAGATCACCTGATGTCCAGGAACCACCTGTGGTGGCTGATGAATACGAAGCTGTTAATAGTGGACAAACCGTTGCCGGTCCGGTAATTGCGGCAGGTGTTGCGTTCACGGTTACCGTAGTAGATGCAGGCGATGACGAAGTAGAGCAGTTCAGTACGTCTGATACCACAAGCGTGTATGTCCCCGCTGCTCCGATCGGTGCGGGAGCAATAACCGGATTCGCCATAGTGCTGGAGAACCCTCCGGGTCCCGTCCACAAATAACTGTATCCGGGCACACCTCCCGTAGCCGATGCCAAAAGAGATAAACCTGAACCCTCGCACACAGGCGAGGTGCTACCTGCCGTAGAGACCAATGCAGGCGCGAACCCGGCAACTATCGCTGTGCCATCGTTGATACGAAGTGTCCCTGCGGTACTCGTTGCCCCCCATCCATACAACCGGAATGTCGCAGTTTGACCTGCGGCGATACAGAGGTTATCCGAAAAATCCCAGTCTTCAGGTGTTGCACTATGGGCAGTTGCTATCGGCAGACCATAAGTTGAAGTCGACGCTCCGATCGTGGAAGTGAGCTGCACATTCTGCGGGCCGGTAGCACTTACCTGTGAACGTATAAGGATGCGTGTCACTTGCAGTTCTGTTGTGCCACTGTTGACAACGGTAAAAAATACGCACCGGTTATTTGCCTGTGCAAGTGCAAGGGAACCACCTACCTGCCAGTTGTTGCTGTTGTAGCAAGCGGCAGCTGCGTTAAACACAACGGCACCCCGATTCCACTGAGAGACGTTGACTGTGGCAGCACCCGGAGTGATGGAAGCCGGTAAGGTTGTAAAAGCACTGGGTCCGGCGGCAGATGCCGGACTACCTGTCCAGGTATACGGATTGATAGGTGTCTGAGCGCAGACGGGTGCTATAATAAATAAAAAATAGAAA
>JACSRV010000066.1 GCA_014879545.1 Chitinophagaceae bacterium
GAAGACGATCCCGTTCTGGGGTACGTCGTAAAAGATTTTCTGCAAAAACAGGACTTCGAAGTAACACATTGCACCGATGGCGATGGAGCATGGCACCAGTTTATGAAGAATATCTTCGACATCTGCCTGCTCGACATCATGTTGCCCGGCAAAAAAGACGGTATGGAGCTGGCAAACAGCATTCGTAAGAAAAACGAAAATATTCCGATCATTTTGCTTTCGTCCAAGAACATGGACAATGACAAGATCGCTGGTTTCGAAAGCGGTGCCGATGACTACATTACCAAGCCATACAATTTGCAGGAACTGCTCATGCGTATTCAGGTATTCGTGAAGCGTAGTAAGAAGAAGGATGATTCCGGGCCTGTTTCTTTCAATATCGGCGAACTTGTTTTTGATTATACCAATCTGTTGCTCAAGAACGATAAGGTGGAATACCAGCTCACGCAACGCGAGGCAGACCTTATCCGTTATCTGTGCCTCAATGCCAACAGGGTGCTGAAGCGCGACGAGATATTGATGAGTGTGTGGGGAAAGGACGATTACTTCCTGGGCCGAAGCATGGACGTGTTCATTACCAAGATCAGGAAATACCTGAAATCGCAGACGGTAGCCAAACTGCAGACGATACACGGTATCGGTTTCAAATTCAACTACACTCCGTAAAATGACAACGGTTACTTATTTCGACGCAGGCGCCATCGGTGCCTGCGTTTTTGTATTACTCTTGTCCGTTTGTTTGTAACGAAGCTCCTTGATCAGGGCATAACAAGCAGGCAATATCATGATGGCAAGAAACACTATCGCTACTATCCTGCCTGTCTTTTTATTTGATTCGGTCTCTGTCACTTTTCTTGTTTTTAGTTTTTGGCTTGTGTTCCTGATGTGCCGTTCAGCATATCTATTACACCTTCCTGCTGCAATATAATGTATCCTATCCTGTCGTTGGAAATCCCTTCTTTCAACTGGTAGGTGAATTTGTAAGAGCCCCCTGAAGATATGTTCGTTACAAAGTAGGCGAAGATGATCTTGCTGTTCCCGCTGAACTGTTGTGCCACTTCATACAGATGCGTCGACAGTGCCATTATATGGTTCGGGTGATTCATCAATCCCTCCACCACCGCCCTGGTGCATTCATATGCGTCATGTACATTGGTGCCTTTAAACAGTTCGTCCATCAGCGCCAGGTGCGGGCGTTCCTCACCTATGCGCGCTGCTATCTGCTTCATGCGTTGCACTTCGGCAAAAAAGTAACTCTCCCCTTTCAGCAGATTGTCCTCGGCATGCATATTGGTGATAATGCCATTCAGGAAGCTGATGCGCATTTTGTTGGCCGGAACGCCCATGCCGATGTGTGCCAGCAGAGACCCCACACCCAGTGCGCGCAAAAACGTGGTCTTGCCCGACATGTTGGCACCCGTAAGCAACAGGAAGTTACTGCCCTGCCCGAAATTCATATCGTAAGAGATGGGGTTGGCAAGCAGCGGATGCCTGATGCCCTCTGCTTCTAAGACCACAGGTAGCTCGGGCTTCAGTTCCGGAAACACCCATCCGTGTTCTGTTGTGGCTTTTGCCATAGACTGGCATGCGTCCAGTCTTGCATACATAGCTATCAGCCTGAAGGTGATGTGCTTCAGGTCGCGTCGGGCTTTGTACTGAAGTTGCTGCAGTTCGGTGAAGCGGGTCTGCCCGTTCACGGCTATTATCTTCTCAGTAAGCGGATGTTGCAATTCTTCCTTCATGGCCTGCAACTCTGTTGCAAGACGTGCAGGCACATCAGGTTCGTCAAGTAGCGCGGTCAGTTCACTGCATCCCTTCAGAAAGTCTGATAGATGCGATACGGAGAAGCGGGTGAAGAAATACTCGCGCTTATTGAATACCTTTTGTAGCGCCTGTGCAAGCATGCCGGCAACCCCTGTTGCAGGAGGCGCTGCATGGTCCGCCGATTCATAGAATTTCTCCAGCATCACCAGTGTCCCGTTCGATATCACCGTTGGCCACCTCTTGCTATGCCGGCACCAGAACCGCACCGATTCCTGCAGCGATACCAGTTCCTCGTGCGTGGCAGGCGGATTGATGATATGCTTTCGCAGCATCTCGCGCCCCTCCTGTGTCGTCGTTCGGTCTATCAACGCGAACACGCCTCCGCTACCATCGGTCGTAAAGATGGATAGGTCACGGAGGGTGGTCTTGTCGTTCTGCATCAGCGGGTCTTAGCGGTCAAATTTCAGTCGGGCGCCCATTGCATGGTCATAGATCTTGCCCAGTTCATACACTTTCTCACCGTTCACATAGGTGCTGTGTATAGTAGCCGGGAAAGAATGACCTTCAAACGGCGACCAGCCGCATTTGTAAAGGATGTTCTGTTTAGTTACCGTGTACGGCATATTCAGATTCACCAATACCAGGTCGGCATGGTAACCTTCGCGAATGTAGCCGCGTTCCGCTATCTGGAAGCATATCGCCGGCGCATGTGCCATTTTCTCTACCACCTTTTCTATCGATATCCTGCCTTCCTTCACATACTGCAGCATCAGCAGCATAGTATGCTGCACCAACGGTACACCCGCAGGTGCTTTCTGGTAAGTTTGTTGTTTCTCTTCCCACGTATGTGGTGCGTGGTCAGTAGCTATAATGTCCAGACGATCATCCAGCAATGCCTCCCACAATGCCTCTTTATTTTCTGCCGACTTGATAGCCGGATTGCACTTGATCAGGTTGCCTTGTTTCGCATAATCATCCGCCGTAAAGTGCAGGTGATGTACACACACTTCCGATGTGATCCGCTTATCCTTCAGCGGTAGCATATTGGTGAACAACTGCAGTTCTTTGGCTGTAGAGATGTGCAGTATGTGCAACCTCGTGTCGTGCTGCTTGGCCAGTTGGATTGCTGAGAATGAGCTGGAGAAACAGGCCTCCACATCGCGTATCACCGGGTGGAAGGATGCGTTGTCAGCATCAGGATATTTTGCTTTGTTCTCGGTCACTATCTTTTCATCTTCACAGTGTGTGGCTATCAGCAACTCCGATCCGCCGAATATCTTACCCAGCGTTATGTAGTTGTCCACCAGCATATCGCCCGTGCTCGATCCCATGAATATCTTCACGCCGCACACGTCTTTCTTCTTGTCGTTAGTGCGTAGTACCTCATCTGCATTCGTGTTCGACACGCCCATGAAGAACGAATAGTTGGCAATAGAAGTGCCCGATGCTATCCTGTATTTGTCTTCAAGCAGTTCTTGTGTCAGCGCCGGTGGATTGGTATTGGGCATCTCCATAAACGAGGTAACACCGCCGGCCACTGCCGCACGTGCTTCGCTGCCTATCGTAGCCTTGTGTGTAAGGCCCGGCTCACGAAAATGTACCTGATCGTCAATTGCGCCCGGCAGCAGGTGCAGCCCTGCTGCGTTGATTACTGTGCAATTGCCTTGCGGCGTTATATCACTGTCTATTCTCTCTATCCTGCCGTTCACTATCAGCACGTCCTGGATCTTGCTCACTCCTTCGTTTACAACGGTAGCTCCTTTTATAAGTTTTGAAAACATATCAGTATATTCGCCCCATACTCAGGGGCACTTTTTTATTAGTGCAAAACTACCGAATACACGTTTCAAAATCTTCTTTATGCTCAAAAATGCCATATTAGTTTCCGCCGCATTGATGGGTGTCATTGGTGCAGGGGCGCAGACCACTTTTCTGCAACTCGGTTCCGAAGGATACCACAACCTCGACCGTTGGGAGACCCTATCGGGTCGTCTATGCGATAGCCTGTCGAACGGAGACAAACCCGAATCTCGCAGAAACATAGTGCACTTTCTGGAGTCGCTGGTCCACAAACAGGATACCGGAAGTATATATGAGCTTGGACGGCCGGAGCTGCGAGGCAAATTGAGTAGTATTGATTACTACAACATGACTCAGCTCATGAGCGAAAGTGGCGAATGGGCTGCCGATGAGAATGGTACACGCCGTTCCAAACGTAGCATCCTCAACACATTTTATAAAACACAGTATAATCTGGGTTATGTAAAGACCGCAAACTTCTTCGCTGTTATCAATCCGGTGGTGGTGGGTACCGGTCTCATGCAGACAAATACGCCTTCCAACGACCCTGTTACAGGCGCCGCCATCCCCAAAATGGTTACCGCCAACAGTCAGGGGCTGGAGGTGCGCGGCTGGATCGCCAAAAAGATCGGCTTCTACACCATGATGACCGATAACCAAGAGAAATTCCCTTACCATGTCAATAATTGGGCGCAGAAGAAACTGGAGGCCGTGCCCGGTGCCGATTACTTCAAGAAGACAGTGAACCAATTCGGTGGTTACGACTACTTGCAGGTGTCAGGTTACGTCAACGCTGATCTGGTCAAGAACCACGTCAACGCTACCTTCGGTTACGGCAAACACTTCTTCGGCGATGGTTTTACGAGCTTGTTCCTTACCGACAACTCATCAAATATGCCCTTCCTTAATCTGCAGATGCGTATCTGGAAGCTCAACTACGAATGTCTGTATCTCGAGTTGACACCTCAGTATGTAAAAGGGGCCGACCGTGTAAACGAACACAAATACTCTACCATGCGGTACCTCAATACCAATGTTACCCGCTGGCTGAACATCGGTCTCTTCGAGGCACAGGTATTCGGTCGCACCGGTGGTTATGAAATTTCCTACCTCAATCCCGTGATCCTCAGCACTGCCATGAGCCGCTACAACGGCGCCGGCGACAAGTCGTTGCTGGGCTTCAGCACCAAGGCATTGGTGGCCCGCAATTTCCAGTTCTATGGTCAGTTCATTCTCAACGAATTCAAGATCAAAGAACTCACAGGTAGCAATAAGTGGTACGGCAACAAATGGGGTGTACAGATGGGCGGCAAGTACTTCAATGCTTTCGGCCTGAAGAACCTCGACCTTCAGGGCGAGATCGATGCGGTGCGTCCTTACACTTATTCGGCACAGGATACTCTGGCCAACTACACCAACTACAACCAGCCCCTCGCCGATCCGCTGGGGTCAGGTTTCATCAAGGCCATCGGTCAGATCCGCTACCAGCCGGTTAAAAACCTTACGCTTACCGCACGTGCCACCTATTATGTGCGCGGCAACGATACCGGCAGTAAGAACTATGGCAACAACGTTTTCAGAAATTATCCCTCTGCCGCCTATCAGTACGGTGTCAGTATGATCAATGGTCCTGAAAGCAGGTGCAAGATGCTGGGCCTGAATGCCTCTTACCAGATCCGCCGCAACATGTTCATCGACTGTGGTGGTGTGTACCGCGATTACTCAAGTGTTGACGGTATCTACCCGCACACTTCCACCACCGGCACAAGCAAGGGTGCGCTCACTACTACCTATGTATATTTTGGGGTGCGTATCAACTCTGCCATGCGTCGGGCATACGACTTCTTCTAGGGCAGGCTGTTCACCCAGTTGTCCACAACAGTGCGGAATGCCGAAAAAGCTTCCGCACTGTTTGTTTTATGGATGGGGAAGACTGTCGCTTCCTCCAGTGCTCTTTGCAGATCGAATCCTTTTTGCCGCGTCGAATAGAATATGCCCCTCTCGTGTAGCATTCGCCCTAAGTACTGTTGTTCGGTCTGCCCCGGCGTAGGGATCAGTATGGCGCGCTGGTTGATAGCGCACAGGTCCATAAGGGTAGAGTACCCGCTGCGGCATACAACCATCGATGCGCTCTTGAGTGCCTCGGCGAGTGCAGGCCCGTCTATCCGTTTGTGGTAGGCAATATGGGCCGGAATAGCTGTAGGCACTGTTGCCGCTTCGTTACCTTCCGCAAATATCACTTCGCCTTTGTGCCTCAATGCCTGCTGCCATAATATCTTCGAGAATTCAGTGCGCTGTGGTTCCGGCCCCGATATCAGCATCACTATCGGGCCATCTTCCTTCGGAGCTGCATCAGCCACACCTGCAAAGCGCGACAGTAGCCCGATGTAATTGTACCTCTCGGGCATGGCCGCAGGGTGGGAGAGTGTACCAGCCAGCCCCGGACTTGCTTCAGTATCCACCACCCACGTGGCATTAAACCGGTTCAGATACCTGTAGTGCATCCGTTGCAGTACATTGTCCGCTGTATTTCCCAAACCCGACTGTATTCTCAGTTGGTGCGTCATGATAACCGACGCCACCTGTGTATGATACATGCCATAGCGGTTGTCGGATATAATGCCATCAGGTTTCAGGTCCTTCACTATCTCTTTCAGCCGGATATTTTCCTGCCCAATGGTTTTCAGCAGTCGCGGTGTCTGCAGTAAAAGTCCCGCCTGTGCCACCTTGTTCAAGCCTGAGTAAGTTACGTTGTAGCCATCAATATAAATTGTATCAATACATCCATTGAAGTATTGGTCTATAATGGCCATTTGCGCCTCATTGCCCGCCACTATTGGTTTGTGGCCGGTATGCAGCAAATGTGCCACCAGCGGAATGCAGCGCGTGGTGTGCCCGGCTCCCCAGTCCAGTGGAGTTATGAGTATTTTTTTAGGTTGGCTAACCGGCAATTTTCTCTATTTTTACAAATGTAGATTTTATGAAAAGAACTAAAGGGACTCGTTTCGTCATTTATTTATTTGCTGCGGCAATCCTTTTCTCTCTTACTGAGGGCTGCAAGAGTAGCCGCCGTTGTGGTTGCGGGTCCGACATTGGTTCGCTCTACAAACCGTCCAAGCGATACAGGTAGCAACGGACCGGCAAGACAACACATTGAAAATTCAGATCGGACATATGTGGTATAGAAAGGGCGTCTGGAAACAATACGAAAAGAATATTCTTGCAACCGACAAGGTTACAGCCTCATTTTTGCAGGGTTACATGAAGCAAATGGCATTCAGCCGCAGCTATTGCAGTGTGCTCGATGTTTTTGATCTTAATAAGTACAAGGTCATTCGCAATGCAGGCAAGGTGCAGGTAGCCCTCCGGGAGAAACGAGGCAAGCCCTTCATCTTTGTGGCCGGCAAAAACTGACGGGTTCCACCCGCTGTAGCCGTCTTTTGATCCTCCTTTGTTCAATAATTCTCGCGCTCATACAGGCGTTTCTCAAACAGTTTCTCGCTTTGCCGCCACTCCTGTATATATGTCGTGATAAACCATAAAAATCACATTTTTACCTACATTTGCACCCGTTTTCGGTCTCTGTGATCAAAACTTAATCATACAACAGGTCTCATATGAAGATATTAGTTTGTTTGTGTCCGGTGCCTGACACCACCACCAAGATCGCTTTCGGCGACAATAACACCACTTTCAACTCGCAGGGTGTTACCTACATCATCAATCCATACGACGAATGGTATTCGTTGGTGCGCGCGCTCGAGCTCAAAGAAGCGGGTACTGCTACTGCAGTTCACCTCGTTACTGTGGGCAAGGCTGATGCCGAGCCGGTTATCCGCAAGGCACTGGCACTGGGTGGCGACGAAGCTATCCGTATCGATGCCGACAGCAACGACCCATACGTGATCGCCGCTCAGATCGCTGCTTATGCAAAAGCTGAGGGTTACAACCTCGTTCTTTGTGGTAAAGAATCTATCGATTACAACAACGGTACAGTTGGCGGCATGCTCGCCGAACTGCTTGATATGAACTACATCGGTTTCGCCTCAAAAGTAGATGTGGCAGGTACTACTGCTACCGTTCAGCGCGAAATTGACGGTGGCGATGAGACTGATACCTGCGATCTTCCGCTGGTTATCTCTTGCCAGAAGGGTGTGGCCGAAGCGCGCATACCAAACATGCGCGGCATCATGGCTGCCCGCACCAAGCCGCTCAAAGTCGTTGCTCCTGCAGCTATCGACTCACTCAGCAGCATCGTGTCATACGAAATGCCGCCTGCAAAGACCGGCGTAAAGATGATCGCTGCCGACAACATGGACGAGCTGGTGAGCCTGCTCCACAACGAAGCAAAAGTGATCTGATAATAAATGAAGGCAGGCACTCGGCTCTCCGCCGTTTGTTTCCTTTCCCTTTAACACATTCAACTATAGTAAGATGTCAGTAATAGTATTAGCAGAGCACGCGCAGGGCGCGTTCAAAAAGAAATCACTCGAAGCGGTACAGTATGCCGCTCACATAGCAAAAGCTATGGGCACTACAGTTACTGCTGTTGCCCTCGGCAATGCGAATAGCAGCGAAATGCAGGCCCTCGGTGCTTATGGCGCTCAGAAAGTACTGCACGTAAGCGATGCCCGTCTCGACGAGCTCAACTCACGCGCATACACCAGGGCTGTTGTGGCCGCGGCGCAGCAGGAAGGCGCAAAAGTTATCGTTTGCCTCCACGACACTACCGGCAAGGCGGTGGCTCCACGTGTGGCTGCTCGCCTCAATGCGGGTATGGCCGGCGGTGCCGTTGCTTATCCCGACATGTCAAACGGCTTTGTTGTTAAGAAAAACGTATTCTCCGGCAAGGCGTTCGCCAATGTGAAGATCAGCAGCGATGTGAAGGTCATCACACTTATGCCAAACACTTTTGCAGTAGTAAAAGGCGAAGGCAGCGCATCTGTTGAATCACTCTCAGTGGCGTTCTCTGACGCCGACTTCGCGGTGAAAGTGAAAGAAGTAAGCAAGGCAACCGGCGACGTTCCGCTGTCTGAAGCTGAGTTGGTAGTAAGCGGTGGCCGTGGTCTGAAAGGCCCTGAGAACTGGGGACTTATCGAGAACCTGGCAGCCGAGCTCGGCGCAGCAACAGCCTGCTCTCGTCCCGTAGCCGATTCACACTGGCGTCCGCACCACGAGCACGTGGGTCAAACGGGTGGCACTATCCGTCCAAACCTGTATATCGCTGCGGGTATCTCCGGCGCTATCCAGCACCTTGCGGGTGTCAACGGTTCCAAGACCATCGTTGTGATCAACAAAGATCCTGAAGCACCGTTCTTCAAAGCAGCCGACTACGGCGTGCTGGGCGATGTTTTCGAAGTGCTCCCACGCCTCACTGAGGCTGTGAAGAAATTCAAAGCATCTCACTAATACTATTGAGTTCTTTATAATATCATTAAGCCGATCCCCTTGGGTCGGCTTATTTTTTTGCTCCTACACGGCTTGTCCGCACCGTTCACTGGTTGACTGGTATTTCCTATCTTTGACAAATCGTACTTCAGAAATCAGGTACTTAAGCATTTTATGAGACCATTTAAGCACATAGCATTTGCCGCATTTGTTACATTGAGCATATTCAGTGCACTGTTGTACAGTTCCTGTGTCAAGAACGAATGTGGTGCCGTTACCTGCCTCAACGATGGCGAGTGTACCGGTGGTATCTGCAAATGCGTTACCGGCACCGATGGCGGCAACTGCGAGGTAGTGTACCGCAAAACCTACGCTGGTGTGTATAAAGGTGTTCCGCCCGATGATCCGAACTCCGACACCACCAATTCCCTCATCTTCTCAGCCTCCGACGACACTACCAATTACAACCTCATGGATGTGACCTGGGTCGATACCGCAGCTCGTACAGTTGTCACGCTCCCCATCGAGCTGTCCAACAATACCTCTGGTGGCTCCAACTTCTCCATTACCCCCACTACCATAACGTCGGTTTACTACACCGGTACAGGTGTTATCAACCGCAATACGATATCCCTGCAGTTGAAGCGCCGCTATGGCAATGGAGCGGTAGATGCCGTTGTTTTCAACAACTATATCCGCCAATAGTCATTTTGATCAGCAATACAGCACTTATATTATAATATGTCATTCTCTACAGACAAAGCGCCGAAACCGGTTGGTCTTTATCCGCATGCCAAGCGTGTGGGCAATCTTCTATTCCTTTCCGGCGTTGGCCCCCGCAAAGCCGGCACCGATGAGATCCCCGGCCTGGTTACCGACAAACACGGCAATTTCAAGGAGTTCGACTTCGCCGCACAGTGCCGCAGCGTATTCGATAATGTGCGCGTGATACTCGAAGAAAGTGGCAGCAGCTGGGATAAACTGGTGGATGTGACCGTGTTTCTAGTAGATATGAAGCGCGATTTCCACACCTACAACCAGATTTATGCCGAATATTTCAAAGACAACCAGCCTTGCCGCACCACGGTAGGCATAGATGCCCTGCCTACGGCTATCGCCATAGAGTTGAAATGCATCGCAACCATAGACTGATCAACTAACATTACATTAATTCCGGGAGGTGACAGAAACTTTTCTGCCACCTTTCTCAATTTTATGATGACTATCATCGCTTTTGCTGCTGTATTTAGTTTAATTTTGCATTAATTAAATCTACACGTATAAATATTTAGCGTTATGAAACAATTCTATCTGGTAAGAAAACTGAGAAATGCCCTTTTGTTGGCTGTGGGTTCGGGTTTGCTGGCAACTGCCACTAACGCGCAAACAGTGCTCTTCAGTGAAAACTTCAGCACGGCGTCGGGTACTACCCCACCTACTGGTTGGTCAAATAATATATTTGCTGGAGCGTCATATGATGTGTGGCACTTTGATAACCCGGGTGGCAGGACAGCAAACGCCCCGATGTCGGCTCCCTTTGGGATATTCGATAGTGATCTGTATTCAGCCGGGGGTGGTAGTGAAGAAGTAGCATTGCAGTCTGCCTCATTTAATACTACCGGACAGAACATCATAAAGCTAAAATGGGCTCAGTATTTTGAGGCTGGTTTTGGTGGTGCTGCGCATGTTGATGTGTATAACGGTACTTCTTGGGTAAACGTCTACAATGGTACAGTTACAACAACCAATCCGAATTTACAGGACATCGATATCTCTGCCCACGCTTCAAACAGGCCGGGTGTCAGAGTGCGTTTCCGCTGGACCGGCAACTACTCTTGGTGGTGGATCGTCGACAACATTTCCGTTACCGGCAATAACGCCCCCTCATTTGCCGGCGGCACCACACAGTCACTCAGTGTTTGCGAGAACAGCCCTGCGCGTAGCATCAATGGCCTTATGGCTGTAAACGATGTGGACGCTGGTCAGACAGAAACATGGTCAGTAACCGGTGCTCCTTCTCACGGCACACTCGTCGCAGCATATTCTACCACCTCAACAGGTGCTACGCTCACACCTACTGGCCTTACATACACGCCCACAGCAGGCTTTGTTGGCACCGATGCCTTTACAGTAACTGTTACGGATGCTGATGGTGCATCAGCAACTACCACAGTTAATGTTACAGTTAACCCGCTTCCTTCTGCTATTACCGGTACCACCGAGTTCTGCGAGGGTGCAATGGTAGGTCTTGCCACTTCTTCAACCGGCGGCACATGGAGCAGCAGCGCCCCGGCCATCGCAACAGTGGGCACTTCAGGGGCTGTTACAGGCGTGCTTGCAGGTACTGCCAGCATTGTTTATACCTTCCCTACTTCTTGTAGCGTGTCTCAGCTGGTTACTGTCAATCCGCTTCCCGGTGCCATCACGGGTACTACGGTGTTCTGCGAGGGTGCTACATCTGCTATGGCCACCACCAGCACAGGCGGTCTTTGGGCCAGCTCCGACTACAGTATTGCTTCTATCGGCACCGATGGTGTTGTTTCCGGCGTTGCCGCAGGCACTGCTATTATCACTTACAGGCTGCCATCTGGTTGCCTCGCTACACAGTTGGTTACAGTAAATCCGCTCCCTGCCACTATTACAGGCCTTACCGATGTGTGCGAAGGCTCAAACATCACCCTCAGCAGCGCCACTACAGGTGGCTCATGGACCAGCAGCAATACTGCTGTCGCTACAGTAGGTTCTTCTACAGGTTTGGTTTCAGGCGTTATGGCGGGTTCGGTTCTTATCTCCTACACATTGCCTACATCTTGCAGCAGGTCAGTGACCATCAGCACTCGTCCGCTTCCTGTTGTTTATGCCGTTAACGGTGGCGGCAGCTACTGCGAGGGTGGTGCCGGTTCTGTAGTAGGCATGGCAAACGCTGAGTCAGGCTATACTTACCGTCTCTACAATGGTGCTACATTGTCTTCAACTATCGTTCCAACCGGTGGTGCGTTCAACTTCGGCTCCATGACTGCTGCCGGTACTTACACGGCTACAGCTACAACCGGTTTCGGTTGTGTCAGCGACATGAGCGCTTCTGCTACCGTCGTTATCACTCCTACCGTGGCCGTTACTGTTAGCGTGGCTACTACACCAGGCGATACCGTTTGTGCGGGCACACTCAACACATTCACTGCAACACCGGTTAACGGAGGTTCCACTCCGGCATATGCTTGGCGTGTCAACGGTTCACTCGTTGCCACCACTACCGATACCTTCCAGTACACTCCTGTTGCCGGCGACGTGGTAGAGGTAACACTCACCAGCAGTGCCGTTTGCCCAATGCCTGCATCTGTGGCAGCTTCAAAATCTGTTGTCGTGGTTTCAAACGAAACACCTGTTGCAACCATTTATGCATACTTGGGTTCGGTGCCTCTGGCTGTCAACGATTCAGTTTGTCAGGGATCTACAGTTAACTACTACGCTTCAACTGCGTGGGGTGGCGATGCGCCATCACTCACCTGGTACAAGAACGGTGTTGCTACAACCACTACCGGCACCTCATATACCTACGTTCCTGTCATCGGTGATACAATCTCTGTAAAGCTGAACAGTAACTACCGTTGCCCTATCGTGAATAACGTTATGAGCAACAAGATCGGCCTCCGCGTAGATTCTATCTACATGCCTATCCTCATCATCGGCACCAACACGGGGCTTAGCATCAAGACCGGTACCAGTGTCACATTCACAGGCACTGTCATCAATGGCGGCCCGGTACTTACTTATCAGTGGTACAAGAACTCAAGCCTCATCGTAGGTGCTACAACCAATACCTACACTACAAGCAGCCTCGCTCATGGCGACTCAGTTAGCTGTTGGGTTACCAGCATCGGCAACTGTGCATGGTATTCATTCAATGCGGTAAAAGTGAAAGTGTCAAACGATGTGCAAACCCTCACAGGCGCGCCTGAACTCACACTGGCACCAAACCCTAACAGCGGCGATTTCGTTATCAGCGGCACACTGGGTAGTTTCACAGCAAACAATGTAGACCTCGTTGTTACCACCATGCTGGGTCAAACTGTCTTCACACAAAAGGTAGCGGCCGCTTCAGGTGTCCTTAACGAGCGTGTCACGCTGTCTTCTGGACTGCCAAACGGTATGTACCTGCTCAATGTTTTGAGCGGCGATCAGCGCCAAACGTTCAGGTTCATGATCAAGTAATAAGCAGCAGCTTTCTTTGATATAAAACGAAAAAGAGGACCTCGGTCCTCTTTTTCGTTTTTCAGGCAATCCCAAATTCTTTAACCGATTGTTGAAAATATGATTTGCCACACCTTTCGGTGCCCTACGGAAAAATAGTCGGACAATACCTCTGAAAATTGACGTACAAATTTTCTTTTTTCGAATTAATGACTTATTTTTCAGAATATTAATAAAGATTTCCAACATTTTATGATAGTAGGCGTATTGAAAGAACAGGCCCCCGAAACACGTGTTTCTCTCGTTCCTGAAGTAGTGGCAGCACTCGCAAAAATGAACGTGACCGTGTGGGTGGAAGATGGTGCAGGTGTCGCTGCATTCTTCAACAACGATGCATACACCGCCGCAGGTGCTGCCATCAAGTCCGCTGCCGATATCAACGCGCAGGCCGATGTCGTCCTCTCCATTCAGATAGCCAATGCCGGCAACGCGAAACCCGGCGCGGTGCTCATGGGCGTCTATCAGCCGTTGTTCAATTTCCGCCTCATGCAAGACTGGGCCGCGAAGAATTACACTGTCTTCAGCCTCGATACCATTCCGCGTACCACCCGTGCGCAAAGTATGGACGTGCTGAGTTCGCAGGCCAATATCGCGGGCTATAAAGCGGTGTTGTTGGCAGCCTATCAGTACTGTCGTTATTTCCCTATGTTCATGACTGCCGCCGGCAGTATTCCTCCGGCAAAGGTGCTTATCCTTGGTGCCGGTGTGGCAGGTCTTCAGGCCATCGCCACGGCAAAACGTCTCGGCGCAGTGGTCGAGGTGTTCGATACCCGTCCGGCTGTAAAGGAAGAGGTAATGAGTCTCGGTGCTAAGTTTGTGGAGGTAGAAGGCGCTGCCGATGCTTCAAAAGCTGGCGGTTATGCCGTAGAGCAGTCCGAAGATTTCCAGAAGCGCCAGCGCGACAAGATTCATGAGCACGCCCGCAAATCTGATATAATTATTACAACAGCGCAGATCCCGGGTCGCAAAGCGCCTATTCTTATCACAAAGGCTATGATAGAAGATATGAGGCCTGGTTCGGTCATCATAGACATTGCGTCTGTTACCGGCGGCAATACCGACCTCACCGAAGATAACAAGACCATCATGCACAATGGGGTTGCCATTATCGGCAATTCCGCCCTGGCAGCAACGGCCTCTTCCGATGCCAGCAAGGTATACGCCAAGAATGTGCTCAACTTCTCAAAACTCATCATCGACAAAGACGGTGGCGTCAATCTCAATTTCGAAGATGACATCGTGAAGGGCACTGCTATCACAACCGGGGGCAAGGTGGTGAACGAGCGTGTGCTGGGCCTGCTTGGTGCCTGATGTAGTGATCTAAACACAATCTTTTAACGATACAAACTTTATAATAATGGATACTCTGATCAGTCTTTTTACCGATGCCGCAACCTACAGGTTGCTCACCATCGTTATCCTGTCCATATTCCTCGGCATTGAGGTCATCTCCCGAGTGCCTTCAGTGTTGCACACGCCACTCATGAGTGGTGCCAACGCCATTCACGGGGTGGTTATCATTGGTGCCATCATTGTCATGGGGCAGGCTCCGTCCGACGATTACCTCGCGCTCACCCTCGGCTTCCTTGCTGTTATCCTCGGTACACTCAACGTGGTGGGTGGTTTCGTGGTCACCGACCGTATGCTCGAGATGTTCGGCAAAAAGAAAAAGAAGTAACAGCCACATCATTTTGCCTTGATATCACTTTGGAATTTGGAATTTTAAATTTGGAATTTAATTATGAAATATTGTGGTTAGCGGAGATTGGGGATTTAAATTGATAGTATGAATGAATTAGAGTTGAGGTGTTTGAAGTTTGCAAAGGATGTAAGAGATTTTTGTCGAATACTAAAGCACGATACGATAAACACAGTGTATATAAAACAAATGGTTCGTTCCTCATCTTCGATTGGTGCCAATTATATTGAGGCGAATGAGAAATTGGGGAAACAGGATTTGTTGATGAGGTTGAGAATAGCAAGGAAGGAGGCAAAGGAAACACAATATTGGTTGGAGTTGGTGATTGTAGAGGAAGATTTGAGAAGGAACGCATTAAAGCAGGAAGCTGAAGAATTGAGAAGAATACTTTCAGCCATTATTAATAAAGTGCAATAAGAAATGTCCGCGGAAAATTCAGAAGTACTGACAGAGTTTACTTGAAAGACTTGGGATTTTTGAATTTTTGGCTTGGAGATTTCACTTTGGAATTTGGAATTTGGAATTTGGAATTTAATTATACCGTATGGAAAACATGATTCTTCAGTTAAGCTACCTCATCGGGTCCATTACATTCATTATGGGTCTGAAAATGTTGTCGCACCCCGAGACCGCCCGCAAAGGCAATCTGGTGGCTGCAGCAGGTATGGCAATAGCGATATTCGCTACCATTTTCCTGTACAAACACAACGGAGAATCGCTGCACAACTACGCCTGGATCTTCGGTGGTCTTATCTTGGGTACAGTTGTGGGCACCATCGCCGCCAAAAAAGTTCAGATGACCGCCATGCCCGAGATGGTGAGTCTCTTTAATGGTATGGGTGGTGCCTGTGCCATGCTCATCTCGCTTGTAGAGTATGGTAAGCCCGAAGAAAAATCTACCGGCATGCTCGTGGTTATAGCACTCGGCATGATGATCGGTACTGTTTCCTTTGCAGGTAGTATGATAGCATGGGGCAAGCTGAACGGCAAGATCAAAGACCGCACTATTCCCGGCGGACAGGTCATCAACTTCGCCATCTTCGGCGGCCTCATTGTCCTCGACGCCATGGTGATCATGGGGATGTCTGCCGGCAACCCTATGTTGTTTTATGGTATCCTCGCGCTTTCAGCCCTTTATGGTGTGCTGTTCGTTATGCCTATCGGTGGTGCCGATATGCCCGTGGTTATTTCGCTCCTCAACTCATTTACCGGTGTGGCAGCCGCTTTCGGGGGCTTCCTCTACGACAATCCCGTTATGCTCACCGGTGGTATCCTTGTCGGTTCGGCGGGCACCATCCTCACCATCCTCATGTGTAAAGCCATGAACCGCTCTCTCAAGAATGTGTTGATCGGTTCATTCGGCGCTGCTAAAACAGGTGGTGCTGCGGGTAGCAAAGATCAGGGGGCTTACAAAGAAATTTCCCTCAACGATACGGCTACGCTTATGGCTTACGCCTCAAAGGTTATGATCATTCCGGGCTACGGCCTGGCGGTGGCTCAGGCGCAGCATACCTGCCACGAGCTGGAAAAAGTACTCAATGAAAAAGGAGTAGAGGTGAGTTACGGTATCCACCCCGTTGCGGGTCGTATGCCGGGTCACATGAACGTGCTGCTGGCCGAGGCCGATGTGCCTTATGAGAAGTTGCTGGAGATGGAAGACGCCAACGACCAGATGGGCGGCACAAACGTGGTCCTCATCCTCGGTGCAAACGACGTGGTGAACCCCGCTGCCAAGGAAGATCCTTCAAGCCCCATTTATGGTATGCCGATACTCGAGGTGGAAAAGGCCGACCACGTTATCGTCAACAAGCGTAGTATGAAGCCCGGTTATGCGGGAATCGAGAATGAACTCTTCTTCCGCCCCAAATCTTCCATGCTTTTCGGCGATGCCAAGAAGGTGTTGCAGTCTTTGGTAGGCGAGCTGAAGCAGATGTAAATGGTCCGGCATTGGCACGAAATTGATTGCGTTCTGAAAAATGAACATATGTTCTGCCGGTGATACAAAATTCAAAACTTTAACTAAATTTATGCCATGGTAATTAAGAAAAGTGGCCTGGTAATAACAGTATTAGGAATTCTATCAGTTGTTCTTTCGGTTACGTATGTCTCTTCATGCACTAAGCCCCTGGAAGACAGACCATGGTCGTGCAATTATGTTGTTTGTACCAACGGAGGTGTTTGCGATAGCGGTAAATGTGCCTGCCCGGTAGGTTTCGAGGGCACTGATTGCTCGGTGAAAACAGTTGAGAAATACTATGGCCATTGGACGGCCCACTTCAAGACCATCGGCAGCGACTCTGCTTCTCAGTTGGGAAAAGACACCGTTTATCCTATGGAACTGAAAGCATCGGCCACATACACCACTTTCTTCATCTACAACTTCAACAACAACAAAAACTACAACAACATCCTCTGTAAGGTAGATAGTGTGAGGAAGGACATCTTCATCTTCGACTCTACTATGGCGCAGAATATGTTCTACGATCAGTACCGCATCAAAGGCGGTTGGGGCGTTATGTACCGTTCCGATTCTATCGCAGGCCGTATTTGGACAAGAAGCGTCAACCGTTCTTTCAACTGGCAGAACGATACCTTCGACTATTATCTGTTGCACAAAAAATAGTCTGCCGGGCAACAGCTTTTCGCAGGCTCTTTTCGCCGCAAAGTGCCGCCCATATTGAAACAGGAAAGATGTTTCAGAATTTTTAAAAATTATTTGCACGAGTCAGAAAATTTTCTACTTTTGCAGTCCCTTCACTGATAAGGGAAACTAGTTCTTTAATTTTAAGCCACTTTAGCTCAGATGGTAGAGCAACTGATTTGTAATCAGTAGGTCGCTGGTTCGATTCCGGCAAGTGGCTCTGGTTTAAAAAAGAATGAAAAGTCAAAAGTCGGGTGTGCATACTTCCACTTTTGACTTTTTACTTCAAGGGGACATTCCACAAGCGGCCAACGTGAGCAGACTGTAAATCTGCCGTCTTTCGACTTCGGAGGTTCGAATCCTCCTGTCCCCACTGCGAAAAGCGAATGGGTCTTGTACTTCGTACTTGACTCATTTGCTGAAAAGCAAATTAAGCGGGAGTAGCTCAGTTGGTAGAGCGACAGCCTTCCAAGCTGTAGGTCGCGGGTTCGAGCCTCGTCT
>JACSRV010000047.1 GCA_014879545.1 Chitinophagaceae bacterium
GCGAGATTGCTTCGTCGCCGGCGGGCGCACATTGCCACAAGGCTTCTCGCAATGACGAGTATTATGATAGTGCGTTTTGGGGGGTATGATAGAAAAAAGTTGATGAACAGCGATTGGAAGGTAGATGGAATGAATAACGGCAGATCAGGTAAAAACACCTGTGTTAAAGACGAAAATATGTTTGAACTTTGAATGAGTTGACAGCTATATGAGAAATGTCCTTTTGTTGAGTTTATTGCTTTTTTTCCGGTGTGTGGGAATGGCGCAGATTATTGTACCTATTGCGGGCAATGGAGGCACCGTTTTTACCGATGGCCCCGCGACAGCGGCTATGTTAGATGTGCCTTTGCGAATAGCATTTGATGACTCTGATAATTTGCTGATATGTGACATGAATAACGTGAGATTGCGAAAGGTAAAGCCTTCGTACAACGGATTTATGACAACAATTGCTGGCACAGGAGGAAGTGGGTACTGGGGAGATGGAGGGCCTGCCACTGCCGCAGGATTTAAAGGAATAATTGATGTTGCCGTTGATAGAATTGGAAATATTTATATAGCGGATGCTGACGATCACCGAATTCGAAAAATAGATAAAAGTGGTATAATAACCACAATTGCCGGTAACGGTATTGCAGGTTATAATGGAGATGGTATAGCTGCAACATCTGCCATGTTGAACAGTCCACACGCTGTGAAGGTTGACGATACGGGCAATGTGTACATAGGAGATCGTAATAATTATAGGTTAAGAAAGGTAGACACTTTTGGAATCATTACAACCATAGCCGGGACAGGTGTTGCCGGTATTTCGGGAGATGGAGGGCCTGCCATTGCTGCGCAAACAAATGGTTTGGTTTCAATTGCGCTTGACACAGCATTTAATATATATTTTTCGGACAGTACGCGGGTTAGGAAAATTGCTATCGATGGGACCATCTCCACCGTTGCAGGAAATGGAATATTGGCATTTACTGGCGACGGTGGGCCTGCGACTGCCGCCTCGATACGACCGGCCGCGATTTTTGTTGATAAGACAGGTGTCCTTTACATTGCAGATGGTACCAATGACCGTATCAGAAAGGTGGGTGTTGATGGTGTAATAAATACGATCGCGGGAACGGGTATGGCTGGTAATTCGGGCGACTGGGGGCCACCGCTATTGGCGACACTTTGTGCACCTAATGGTATTGCAGTGAACAATGATGGAGACGTATATTTCAGCAATCAATGCAGCGCGAGGGTGAAAATGATCACCAACAAAGACCTTGCATCGATACGTTCGGAAGCTACGGAGCTACCGATAATGGTTGTGGCGCCTAATCCGGCGCAAGGCACAATGCGGGTTACACTTGCAGGTCAGTGGCTTGGGTTAGTGAAGATGACAGTAACTAACGAGGCCGGTAAGGTGGTCTCTCAGTTAGATGGGCGAGCGGATACCGTAACGGAATGTCCTAAAGGTTTGCGGCCTGGTATTTACATGATAACTGCTGAAGACGATAACGGATACCGTGTTGCTGAAAAGGTGATCGTCCAATAGCGCTGTCCGTTCCGGCAGGGTCGCTGCCCCGCTGATATTTTCAGAAAATTTTAAGTATTTGCTACTCCCTCGGTTGGGTTGTTACGGTTATTTTTGCCATATAACACGTTGAAAACGCCTTGTGGCAGGAAATGACCGCCGGGCGGGCCATACTTAGCTTTCAAATGTGTAAGTTTGACGCAACGCAATGACAACGGCTGAGATACTAAAGAAGGTAAGGCGGATAGAGATCAAAACGAAGGGGCTGAGCAATCACATCTTCGCGGGTGAATATCATTCTACGTTCAAGGGTAGGGGGATGTCGTTCAGCGAGGTGCGCGAGTATACCCCCGGCGATGATGTGAAGTTCATAGACTGGAACGTGACGGCGCGTTTTTCGACACCCTTCGTAAAGGTGTTTGAGGAGGAGCGTGAGCTGATCATGATGCTGCTGGTGGACATCAGTAACAGTTCGCTATTCGGCACACAAAAGCAACTGAAGCGCGACCTCATTACCGAGCTTGGTGCCGTGCTGTCGTTCTCGGCCACTACCAACAACGACAAGGTAGGGGTCATCTTCTTCAGCGACAAGGTAGATAAGTACATACCACCCAAGAAGGGCAAGGGGCACATACTGCGCATCATTCGCGAGCTGATAGCGCTGGAGCCGGCGCAAAGCAATAGCGAGACCAATGTGGGCGCAGCGCTGGAGTTTTTGAACAATGTGATGAAGAAGCGCTCCATCACTTTTCTGATGAGCGATTTTGTGAGCAAACCTTACGACCATGCGCTGCAGCTGGCTGCCCGCCGTCATGATCTGGTGGGTATGCACGTGTATGACAGGTATGACCGCGAGCTACCGAAGGCCGGTCTGGTGCAGGTGATGGATGCGGAGACGAAACAACACTTCTGGATAGATACCGAAGACAAGCAGGTGAAGTATCAGTATGAGTCGGCTTTCGATCAGCGGTACAAGTATTGTATGCAGGCATTCAGAAAAAGCGGCGCATCACTGATGCATGTGCGCACCGATGAGGACTATGTGAAGATATTGCAGGGGTTCTTTAAGGGCCGTTGACCTCTCCCCGGCCCTCTCCGAGGGAGAGGGAGGTGTTTTGGGGGTGTGAAAGACAAAACAAAAAATGGAAACAGAAAAGAGATTCAATAGTATGAATGGAGACCTCTCCCCGGCCCTCTCCGAGGGAGAGGGAGGTGTTTTGTGGGGGTGTGAAAGACAAAACAAACAATGGAAACTGAAAAGACAATCAATATAATGAACGGATGTGGCAGGGCTGCAAGGGCGGCGCTGTTGCTGGTTTTGCTGCTTTGGGGGCGTGCCGCTTTGGCACAACCCGATGCCACTGCTACCGCCCGCATGGATGCACGCCAGATAGTAGTGGGCGACCAGGTGCGGCTGTTTCTGGAAGTGAAGAACAAACCCGCTGCCGGCAGGGTAGAGTGGACAACCATACCCGATACATTCAACCATCTGGAGGTGGTGGAGCGCGGAAAGATAGACACCATAACTGCGGGCGAATACGTTACGTACAAACAACGCCTCATCCTCACCGGTTTTGACTCGGGCGCATTCAAGGTGCCTTCTTTTGTGTTCCCTGCTATTGCTACCAACGGAGATCCGTATACCATTCAGACCGATTCTTTTTTGCTGAATGTGCAAACAGTTGCGGTAGATACCACACAGGCCTTTAAACCGATTAAGGGTGTGATGGAAGTGCCTTGGGACTGGCGCGACTACATCTGGTATTTTGTGGGTGGGGCGGCACTGCTCATAGCTATCATTGCGCTGGTAGTGTACCTGGTGCGTAGGCCGAAGCCCGTGCCTGTGGTGCCCGAAGGACCCAGGGAGACGCTGCAGGAAAAAACACTGCGCCTGCTGGCTGAACTGGAAACGAAACAACTGTGGCAGAACCAGAAGGTGAAGGAGTATTATGTGGAGCTGACCGACATTGTGCGTACCTATATAGAGGAGCGTTTCAACACACCTGCCATGGAGCTAACCACCGACGAGCTTTTGTATAAAGCACAGGTGCACCGCGAACTGCAACCGCACCACGCGCACCTGAGCACCATACTCACCACTGCCGATCTGGCCAAGTTTGCCAAGGCACAGCCTCTGCCACAGGAGCATACTATGGTGATGAGTAAGGCCATAGAGCTGGTAATGAATTCGAAACCTGTTGTACTTGCTACACCCAACCCAACCGAGCCGACTGTATGATGAATCTGATGGACTGGAAGCATATGACGTTTGCCCATCCGTGGTTTTTCGGGTTGCTGCTGCTGATACCAGCCATGATATGGTGGCAGCTACGCAGCAAGAAGAATGATAATCCGGCAATGCGCCTCACGACGCTGGGCGGTATCAATCCGGCGATGGCGGGCGGTAAGGCGCGCCTGCGCCCTGTGCTGTTTGTGCTGCGCATATTGGCGTTGATGAGTCTTATTGTGGCATTGGCGCGGCCGCAAAGCAGCAATACCACCGAGAATGTGGACAGCGAGGGTATAGATATGGTGTTGAGCATGGACGTATCGGGCAGTATGCTGGCCGAGGATTTTAAGCCCAACCGTATAGAGGCAGCCAAGGCACAGGCGCTGAAGTTCATAGATCAGCGCCCTACCGACAGGATGGGGTTGGTGATATTTGGCGGTGAGAGTTTTACGATGTGCCCCATCACCATAGACCACAGTGTGCTGAAGAACCAGGTGAACCAGATACGCAACGGCATGGTGGCCGATGGTACGTCGATAGGTATGGGGCTTGCTACAGCCGTTGACAGGTTGCGCAACACCAAGGGGAAAAGCAGGGTAGTGATACTGATGACCGATGGCGTGAACAACACAGGTATCATAGACCCCAGCACGGCGCTGGAGATAGCCAAGGCATTCAAAGTGCGCATCTATACCATAGGTGTGGGTAGTATGGGGCAGGCACCCATGCCGGTGCAAACGCCCTTCGGTATACAAAAGCAGATGGTGCCGGTGGAGATAGATGAGCCGCTGATGAAGCGTATGGCTGCTGAAACAGGTGGTAAATACTTCCGTGCAACGGGCAACCGGTCGCTTTCCAGCATCTATGACGACATAGACAAAATGGAAAAGACCAAGGTGGACATTACCTCTTTCAAACACTATTCTGAATTATTCTTCCCGTTCGCCTTGCTCGCAATTGTCTTTTTGCTGGCTGAGATGACTTTGCGTTATACCTGGTTCAGGAGTATCACCGGGTAGTTGGCAACCCTCCCAACGCTTTTCAGCTAACATTTTGTCTAGTGAATACGCCATATGAAAAGAAGGTGTTGCATATACATATGTTAAATAGAGCAACTATTAACTAAATGCAATATTTTTCTGCCTGAAAACGGTGCTAATGACCATAAAAGACCGTTTTTTAGGAAAAGGATTGTATGGTATAAAAAAAATGTTATTTTTGGAGTTACTAATTGTCCTGTATAACTATATATAGATTTTTTTAATTATTTGATATGAAAAGAAGTTTTATCGGATCGATGAACGGTATTGCAAAGATGCTGTTGTGCAGTGTACTTGTTATGCTAGGTGTTGTCAGTGCCCATGGCCAGGCTACAGTAACCGCAACAGGTCTGGGCCCGGGTCCTACGGCTTATACTTCACTCACATTGGCATTCAATGCAATCAACACTGGTATACACACAGGGGCAATCACCATCACTATTGGTGCAGCCGGCACGAATGAAGGTGCGACCACTGCGGTGCTTAATGCACCGACGGCACCTGCCAGCTACACATCAGTACTGATTAAGCCTGCAGCGTCAACAACGCCTACCATTCAGGGAAACATCGCGAACAATGCGGTGATCCATTTGTTTGGTGCCAGCAACGTTACTATCGATGGTTCGAACACAGTTGGTGGTACCACCAAGGACCTTACTATCCGTAACACTACTTTCACTGCAAACTCGTCTGTATTGCGTTTCGGTAACAACGCTACGTTGGGAGCAACCGGTAACACATTGAAGAACGTCAACTTCCTTCAGTCGGGTACCACCATTGGTATCGCGGTTACTTCAGGAAACGGATTGGCAGCGCTTTTTGCTGCGGCTACCGTTGCTAATAGCAACAACACTATTCAGAACTGTTCTTTCTCTCAGGCACAGACCGGTATTTATGTATTTGGTAACGCTGCACCGGCTGTAGATAATAACTGGGTTGTGACAGGCAACAGCATGACCAATCTGGGTTTTACAGGTGCTCATCTGAACAATACTTCGAATGCACAGATCACAAACAACGTGATCGATAACATTACCATCAACGGTACAACACAGGCGGCGGGTATCACGCTTTCGTTTGTAGGAACCAACGCTACCATTTCCGGAAACAAGATCAGCAACATCTCCAACACATTTGCCGGTGCGTCACCTGCCGCAGAGGGTATCTTCCTGAGTGTGAATGCGGGCGGTAGCGTGAATGTTTTCAATAATTTCATATCAAACGTTACGGGTGTAGGTAACGCAGTGCTCAACAACAATGGTCATGGTATCCTCGACAACTCGGGCGGAACGATCAATTGCTACCACAACTCGGTGAATATGTCTGTAAGCCAGACCAATGCTACCGGTACATCGGCGGCGTTCTGTGCAAGTGGTACTGCTACCGGACCGATCAACCTGAAGGACAATATTTTTGTGAACACGCAAACGGTGGGTGGATGTTATTCTGTTTACTCGGTAATTGCTGCGGCAAGTTTCCCGGGTATGGACTATAACGACTACTTTGCAACATCGGGTAACCTTGGTTTTGTAGGTGGTGTGGCGCGTACGACAATTGCTGCAATGCAAACAGGCTTTGGCAGCAACCTGAACTCAGTTAACATCAATCCTGTATTTGTTTCGAGCAGTGACCTGCACCTGCAAATTGTAGCACCTAACTTCCCGCTGGCAGCAGGTACACCGATCGCCACGCCGGCTATCACAACAGATATTGACAATGTGAACCGCAGCGCAACAGCGCCAACAATTGGTGCGCACGAGCTGGCCAACAAGGTGACATACACATTGAAGGGTAATAGCTGTAACAACTTGCTAGATACATTGTCACCTGTTGCTGTTCAGTCTCCGGGTGGTGTGGCACTGGCTGGTCCGCTGATGACGCGTCTTTATTATCGTAAAGGAACCGGACCGTGGGTAAGTGTAGCCGGTACGCCGCTGACAGGCAGCACTGCTACCATCAGCAACTGGCGTTGTGTATTCGACTACTCTTTGTTGGGTGGTGTCACTGCCGGTGATGTGATCCAGTACTTTGTGATCTCTCAGACAACAACGGGCACTACTTTTGGTTCTCCTGATGCGGGTCTGACGGCAGTGGATGTGAATACAATTACAACTCCGCCAACAACTCCGAACTCATTTACCATTAACGCGGTAACACTTAACGGTCTGACATTGAGCAATCAGGTTTGTTTTAATCCTGCTATCTCAACACCGGTACCATACACTTACTCAGGAACAACTGGTGCTCCTAACCAGTACATGCTTACATGGTCTCCTGCGGGTCCTGTGCCACAGCCAACCTTTACCGGTCTGCCTGCAAGCCCGATCATTGCGAATGTGCCTGCAGCGCTCCCTGCTGCAAGCTTCTTCGGTACATTGGTTATCAGGAACTCAACTACGGGTTGTGCTACAACTTACAACCTTACACTTACAGTAAATCCAACTCCGGCTGCCATCAGCGGATTGCTTACTGTGTGTGCCGGTACTTCTACAACACTCAGCAGCACATCTCCGGGTGGTACATGGACCAGTGGTACTACTTCAGTAGCAACAATAGGTCTGGCTACAGGTTTGCTGAACGGTGTGAGCGGTGGTACCTCAAATATCACTTATCAACTGCCTACAGGCTGCCGCACATTTGCTAACGTTACCGTGGTAACACCTCCGGGTGCTATTACAGGTCCTGCAGCGGCTTGTCCAAATCTGACAATGTCATTGGCGAATTCAACACCGGGCGGCGTGTGGTCCAGCTCTAATCCTGTAGTAGGTACGGTAGATCCATCTACGGGTGTTGTTTCAGGGATTTCTCCGGGTACATCGGTAATATCTTATTCTATTTCCGGTTGTGCGCCGGTGCTCAGGGTTATTACAGTGAATCCTACGCCTAACGCGATAACCGGTCCGTTGTTCCTTTGCGAAGGAAAGAGCGATACATTGAAGACCACTTCAACAGGTGGTACCTGGATCAGCGGTACATCTACTGTAGCGTCTATTGGTTCATCAACAGGTATCTACACAGGTCTGTCAGGTGGTACATCTGTTATTACTTACAGGTTCACCACAACGGGATGTATCCGCACCAACACTTTGACAATATTCCCTGCTGCGGGACCAATTCTTGGCGGTCCTGTAGTGTGTCAGGGCGACTCGGTGCTTCTCACCAATTCAATAACCGGTGGTACATGGCAGAGCAGTTTGCCGGGTACCATACTCGTCAGAACAACAACAGGCTGGGCCTCGGGTCTCGCTGCCGCCGGTGCTGTGACCGTTACATACACTACTCCTAACGGGTGTACTACGACAGCACCAATGTATATAAGCACTGCGCCTACAACTATTACCGGCACAAACTCAGTTTGTTCGGGTCATACAATCACGCTCAGTAATGGTACTCCGGGTGGTACATGGACCTCCAGCAACCCATCGGTTGCTACGGTAGGCGCGTCAACCGGTATAGTGACGGGTGTTGTGGGTGGTACAGCAACTATATCTTATGCAACGCTTGCATGTAACGCAGCAGTATATACTATTACCGTAAGGCAGTCGCCACCGCCAATAACCGGTGGTATCACAATATGTGACGGCAGCTCCACAACTACTGTATTCAACGCATCTCCGGGTGGTGTGTGGACAATAGTTGGTCCGGCTTCTATATCTTCTACTGGTTTTATCACTGGTCTCACCGTGGGTGCGGTGAATGTAGTTACATACACTATGCCTAACGGTTGTGACGCACGTGCACCGATCATTGTAGATACACTGCCTGGTCCTATCTCCGGTCTCAACAGTATTTGCCCTGGCCGCACCACAACTATGACCACGTCATCAGTAGGTGGCGTGTGGAGCAGTGCTAACTCACTCATCGCTTCGGCTGTTGCGGCAACGGGTGACGTGACAGGTGTGACCACTGGTACAACAACCATTACATACACAGCAATCTCAGGTTGTTACCGCACCAAGCCGTTCACAGTAACTAATCCTGTTCCGCTTTCAGTTACGCTTACACGCACGCCTTCTATGGATACTTTGTGTAAGGGAGTCCCTGTTACCTTCACAGCGCATGGTGTGAATGGCGGCGCAGCTCCTAAGTATGAGTGGCAGAACTTTGGTGTGAGCTTTGATACTGCTACGGTTTACGATAGCGTCTTCACTTATACGCCAACACATGGCGACGTGATCAGGGTGTTCCTGTTCAACAGTCTGGATATCTGCTCTGCGCCAACTCCGGCTTATGTAGATATGGCGATCAATGTTTATCCAAACGTGACTCCGAATATCAATATCACTACATCGGCTCCTACAGCTACTATAGGTGGTGAGACATATACTACTGCAAACTACCTCGGTCACATCATCACTTTCAACTCATTGGTTACATCCGGCGGTAGTTCTCCGGCTTACCAGTGGTACGTTGATGGTCAGGCGATAGCGGGTGCAACCAACAACTCGTTCACACGTGCGGTGTACGATAATGATACTGTTTACTGTATGGTGAATGGCAACCCTCCATGTGAGACAGGTTCTATAGGCACCAGCAACAGGATCATCATCATTGGTGATTACCTGGAAGTGAATACGCCTGTCGATAAGATCAACTCACTGAGCCTGTTCCCTAACCCGAACAGCGGTAACTTTACCCTGAGCGGAACAGTGAACAACGCGAACGGTACTATCGCTTACGAAGTAGTGAACGTACTGGGTCAGGTGGTGCACAAAGGCACAGCAGTGGCTAAAGGAGGTGTGATAGAGCATCAGGTGAAACTGGAAAAAGGCATTGCCAACGGTACGTACATGTTGCGTGTGAGTGGTGGCAATGATCAGAAAGTGTTCCACTTTGTGATAGGTGAATAATCCCCGATAATTAAATGGTTCAAACGGGCGGAGCGGTTGCTTCGCCCGTTTTGGTTTTAGGGCGGCGGTTACCCGCAAAAAAATCCCCGGAGCGTGGTGCTCCGGGGACATATGGAATGTAGTTGATCGTGAATTAGAAACGCTCCAGACCGTTGAAGAAGAAGTTGCCTTCGATAGCCGCGTTCTCGTCACTGTCAGAACCGTGAACCGCGTTCTCACCAATAGAAGCCGCGTACTTCTTGCGGATCGTACCTTCTTCTGCCTGTGCAGGGTTGGTAGCGCCTATCAGTTTGCGGAAGTCGGCAACAGCGTTGTCTTTTTCCAGAATAGCTGCCACGATAGGGCCGCTGCTCATGAATTCAGTCAGTTCGCCGTAGAACGGACGAGCCGCATGCACTTCATAGAATTTCTCAGCCTGCTGCTTAGAGATGTGGAGGTACTTCATGGCTACGATACGGAAACCTGCACCGTTGATCATCTGAAGGATGTTGCCTATGTTGCCGGCCCTAACTGCATCCGGCTTGATCATTGTAAATGTACGATTGGACATGGATTGTTATTTGAGGGTGCAAAAGTAGGGCAAAAAACGGTGTTATACGCATGATAAATGTTAAAATGATTGCCCGAACGGTCTGATAATGTGTCCCGGCGGGGAAGGAATGGCTGAAAAGGGCAGTTGTTGGGTCGTTCTATATATTTTCTGTTTTTTACATTTTACCTTTGTCATAACACGGGGAAACCATATTTTTGCAGCCCCAAAGAACGGCCGCCATACCCCGGCTGATTGGGGAAATACACAATGCTGCCGATACAAGACGCCTTTCCGTTACTGAGTGGTCCGAAGAATATTTTCATCACTACACATCACAAGCCTGATGGTGATGCTATTGGTAGCATGCTGGGATTGTATCACTACTTAGTTGCAAAGGGACACACCGTAACAGCAGTGTCGCCGAGCGAAGTGCCCGATTTTCTGAGGTGGATCCCCGGCAATGACAAGCTGATCAATTTTGAAAGTACACCCGATAGTGCGATCGCTGCAATCAAGGGGTGTGACCTGATATTCTGTGTTGATTTCAACGACTTCAACCGCACCAAGCATATGGAGCAGTTGTTGCAGGAATCGTTGCAGCCAAAGATACTCATCGACCACCATCTGTTTCCCAAAGACGTTTGGGACTATGGTGTAAGCATACCATCCAAGAGTAGCACCTGCGAAATGGTGTATGACTTCATCAATCTATGCGGCGACAATGCGCTCATAGATCAGAAGATGGCGAAAAGCCTCTACACGGGCGTGCTTACCGATACAGGGTCTTTCAAGTTTCCGGTTACAACTCCGTCGGTGCACCGCATGATAGCCGACCTTCTGGAGCGCGGTATCAATCATACAGAGATCCACGAACACATATATGATTCATGGAGCGAAAGCAGGATGCGCTTCCTCGGGTACGTCCTTATTGAGCGCATGGAGGTGTTCCGCAAATACAACGCGGCACTCATCACTCTGTCGCGCAAGGACATGAATCTTTTCAATGTGCAGAATGGCGACACCGAGGGTTTGGTGAATTATCCGCTCAGCATAGCCGGTATTAAATTCTCAACACTCATCACTGAAAGAGGTGACGAGATAAAAATGTCTTTCCGCAGCAAGGGCCTATTTGATGTGAGCAAGTTTGCCGGAATGTATTTCGACGGTGGTGGTCACTTCAACGCGTCCGGCGGCAGGTCTAAAGCCTCCCTGACAGAAACAGTTGATTATTTTAAGAGAATTTTGTCGGATATTCACCCAAAATAATACGAACAACAAAAAAGCAAATAATAAAAATTCAAACAAACATGACAACCAGGATCATTACAGCAGCGTTATTGGGCGCAGCAGCCATAGGTTTCAATTCCTGCAAGAGCGGTGGAGACCTTAAGACCGTAAAGGGAATTGAATACTCAATTTTAAAAGACAAAGAGGGCAAGAACGCTGTAATAGGCGATATCGTAGAGTTCAACCTGGTTGCAAAATGCGATACTACTGTCATCAACGATACGTGGAAGCAAGGCCGTCCGGCTGTGAACCGTGTTGATTCAGCACGCAATAGTTCAGACCTCATGGCTATCCTGCCATTCCTTTCTGCAGGCGACAGCGCTGTTGCGTACATCTCTTGCGATTCTATCCTGAAATCTATCCCTGCCGAGCAGCTGAGCCAGGTGCCATCATGGATGAAAAAAGGCAAGAAGATCGAGATCCGCATGTCTATCCTTTCAATAAAGAGCGAGAAAGACTACCGCGCTGAAATGGAAGCGAAACAAGCTGAGGAAATGAAGAAGATGGAAGAAGCGAAAGCTGCGCAGATGCCTATCGACGACAAGATCCTGCAGGAGTACTTCGCTAAGAACAACATCAAGGCTGAGAAAACAGCTTCAGGTCTTTACTACACTATCCAGAAGCCGGGTTCAGGTGCTCAGATCCAGAAAGGACAGAAGGTGGATATGATGTACACAGGCAAAACACTGGATGGCAACATTTTCGATTCTAACCAGGATGCAGAGGTTGCTAAGAAAAACGGTCACGACGCAAAGCCGCTTACGTTCATCGTGGGTATGGGTCAGATGATACCGGGTGTTGACGAAGGTGTGGCGCTGTTGAAGAAAGGTGCTAAGGCAACATTATACCTGCCTTCTCCTATAGCTTATGGCCCTCAAAGCCCTAATCCTTCTATTCCGGCGAATGCTGTGATGATCTTCGAAGTTGAGATCAGCGGCGTTTCCGCAGGTGAAGAGACAAAGTAACTTTTAACAGTTTGGCATTTATACCTTAACTATATTTACAAGAAACGCATTTTATAAAATGAGAGCAACATTCAGAAAAACCCTTGTGCCGCTGGCTATAGCGCTGGGACTGGCCAATAGTTCTGAAGCGCAGGACAAAGGAACTAAGCTGAAAGACGGCTATACCCAATTGCCCAGCGGTCTGGAGTATAAGGTAGTAAAGCAGGGAAAAGGCAAGCGTAAGGCTGCTGCAGGAGACCATGCCGAAATGTTCATTCACGTATTCCTTGATGACAGCACCATCTTCGATTCAAGGAAAATGTACAACGCCACCAAGCCGGTGCCTGTAACTATACAGAGCCCTAAAATGAATGGCGACCTGATGGAAGGTTTCATGTTGCTGGTAGAAGGCGACAGCGCTATCTTCCGTGTGCCTATCGATTCTATGGTGAAAGGTGGTGCGCCTTCAATGCCCGGCATGAAGCAGGGCGTTGGCCAGAAAATGAGGTATGAGGTGCAGGTGGCTTCTGTGCGTTCTGAAGAAGAAGACAGGAAACTGAACGAGGCGAATGCAGCCAAACAAAAGGGTATTGATGATAAAGCTATTCAGGACTACCTGAAAAAGAACGGCATAAAGGCTACGAAGACTGCTTCAGGTCTGTACTATTCTGTAGAAAAGCAAGGTACAGGTGCCAATGCGGTTGCAGGTCAGACACTTTCTGTGAACTATACCGGCAAATTGCTGAATGGCAAAGCATTCGACTCAAACACTGATCCTGAGTTCAAACACACCGAACCTTTTAAAGTTGAGATAGGTAAGGGTGCTGTTATCAAAGGTTGGGACGAGGGTATGCTGAATTTCAACAAGGGCACTAAAGCAACCCTGTACATACCTTCAGGTCTTGCTTACGGCGCTCAGGACAGAAGTCCGCAGATCCCTGCGAACTCTGTGCTTGTATTCCAGGTAGAGATCCTCGACATTGCTGATGCGCCAAAGCAGGTTAGCCCTGCCGATCAGGCGAAAGCTGATGACGATCTGCTGAAAGAATACTTCGCTAAGAACAACATCAAGGCAGAGAAAACTGCGTCAGGACTTTATTACTCCATTACGCAGAAAGGCATGGGCCCCAATGCAGCTCCGGGTAAGAAAGTAACCATGAACTATACCGGAAAAACAATGGACGGCAAAGCATTCGACTCCAATCTCGATCCTAAGTTCGGTCACGTTTCTCCGTTCCCATTCACGCTGGGCGTTGGTCAGGTGATCAAAGGCTGGGACGAGGGAATTCAAATGATGAACCTCGGAACTAAAGGTGTATTGTACATTCCTTCAGGATTGGCGTATGGTCCTCAGAGCCCTACACCGGCAATACCACCAAACTCCATTCTCATCTTTGATGTAGAGGTAGTGGGTATAGACAATTAGTAGTTACGAGAAGTTTGATACATAGTAACGGCACCGCAAGCGGTGCCGTTCTGTTTTGCAGCATATCCTTCTCACTATATTTTTACCCCTGCTGCTTCGGTGTTTTTTGAGAATAGCTGTTTACTTTGCGGTATGAAAAGATTGATCCCTGTTCTGATAATGTCATTGTCTGCACTTGTAGTGCGTGCCGGCCAATATACGCATGCCGATACGTTGCGGGGCAGTAATGGTAGTGGCCGCAGCTGGTGGGATGTCAGCAGGTATCAGCTGGACGTGAAGTTCGACACCACAACGCAGAGTATCACCGGTAGCAACCAGATCTTCTTCAGGGTCACTGCACCGCCGGGCGACAGTATGCAGATAGATCTGCAGCAACCAATGGTACTGGATAGCGTGTATGTAATGTCGTCATCCCGCACGTCGGGCGGGGTGCGCAAAGCTGCGATTGTTCAGGAGGGCAATGTATGGTGGGTGAAGTATCCTTTCAATACGCTGAAGCAGGACAGTCTTTATTCGTTGCTGGCATTTTACCATGGCAGCCCGCGCAAAGCGGTTAATCCGCCGTGGGACGGTGGCTTTAGCTGGAAGACAGACAGTCTGGGCAGGCCATGGATCGCGGTTTCCTGCCAGGGGCTCGGGGCAAGTGTCTGGTGGCCTTGTAAAGACGCGCAATGGGATGAGCCGGAGGACGGAATGATCAATTCGTTTACAGTTCCTTCTCCACTCACCTGCATAAGCAACGGCCGCAGGGTGGGCAACACACAGACTGATGGCAACACCACAACCACGTGGGTGGTGCGCAACCCCATCAATAATTATGATGTTACCTTTTACGTGGGGCATTATGCCACCTGGCACGATACGTTGAACGGTGAGAAAGGTGTTCTGGATCTTGATTATGCCGTACTCGACTACAATCAGGAGCGGGCTAAGGCGCACTTCGGCGTGGTGAAGACCATGCTGCGCGCGTTTGAATACTGGTTCGGTCCTTATCCATTTTATGAAGATGGCTACAAGCTGGTAGAATCTCCTTATCTGGGCATGGAACACCAGAGTGCAATTGCCTATGGCAACAAGTTCAGGATGGGTTATAAGGGTACTGATCGCTCGTGGACCGGTCACGGCCTGAAGTGGGATTATATCATCATTCACGAAAGTGGCCACGAGTGGTTTGGTAATAACGTGACCGCGAAGGATATGGCCGATAATTGGATACACGAGGGGATCACGTGCTACTCAGAAGCATTGTTTACGGAATACACAGCCGGCAAAGACAATGCTGCTGCATACAGCCGGGGCTTGTGGAGCCACATAAGGAACGATCAGCCGGTGGTGGCTCCCTATGGCGTGAATGATGAGGGTACGGGTGATATCTATGAAAAAGGTGAGGCAGTTATGCACATGATACGTGTACTGACCAACAATGACGATAAATTCCGCAAGATGTTGCGTGGCATTGGTAAGGAGTTCTACCATAAGACAGTAACAACGGCTGAGGTGGAGCAGTACATTGCAAAGACCACCGAACTGGAATTAGGTGCGTTCTTTAACCAATACCTGCGCGAAAAAGATGTACCCGAACTCGAGTATTACATAAAAAACAAAGAACTCAATTTCAGATTCACCAATGTAGTGGCAGGTTTTTCATTACCGCTTACTGCAACCGGTGGAGACAAAAAAGCGCCTGTAAAAGTGACCGGCGACTGGGCAAAGGTTGCATGGGAAGGTGGCTATGACGTCAGTTTTTCTAAAGACTTCCTCATAAAATTGAAAAAATAGGAAGTACATTAGTCTGAATTAATTCAGGATATGGCAGCAAAAAAGCTGAAGACGGCAACTCCAATGGCAACATCCGGCAAAGCCGAATCCACTGCCGTAGCCGGACGGTGGTACATTTGGATGCTGCTGGTGGTCACCACAATTGTTTTCTGGGGTGTTACCAGCCATCAGATGACATTCATTGATGATGATAAATACATTATCACAAACCCGTACCTGCGCGAACTCAGTCTCAATGGTATCGGTTCCATATTTACATCGTTCTACGAATACAATTATCACCCCCTCACTACGCTCACCTGGCTTTTAGAATATTCCTTGTTCGGGCTCGATCCGGTAGTATATCACGTCGTCAATCTCTGCCTGCATCTTTGTTGTACCTGGCTGGTTTACAGGCTGGCACAGCGTCTTAGTGGCAAAGAGAACGTTGCCCTTATTGTTGCTGCATTATTTGCCCTGCATCCCTTGCATGTCGAATCTGTTGCCTGGGTGTCAGAAAGGAAGGGACTGCTGAGCGGACTGTTTTACTTTATGGCCCTTATTGCCTATGTGCGGTATGTAGACGGTAGTAGCAAAAAGGACCTCGTGCTTTCATTCGTTTGGTTCGTTCTTGCATGCGCTTCCAAATCAGCGGCTGTGACGTTACCGCTGGCCATCTTGGCAATAGACTGGTACCGTGGCCGCAGGATCACAAGTACATTGGCAGAAAAGATCCCTTTCTTTCTTGTGTCAATTCTTTTTGGTGTCCTTGCTATCCTGTCTCAAAAGGCCGGCGGCTCCATGACCGATCTACTTCCTCAATATGGCCTCGTGAACCGCATATTCTTGTTTACCGGTGGTCTGGCTTTCTACTTCGTGAAGCTGGTCATTCCTTATCCGTTATCGGCCATTCATTTCTTCCCCGATGTTTCGGGCGGGGCGTTGCCCTGGTACTTTTATGCATCGGTGCCGCTACTGGCTGCAATAGGGTGGGGCGTATGGAAAATGCGCTCCGGCGCCCGCGAGGTTCGTTTTGGCATACTGTTCTTTCTGGCTACTATGGTGGTGATGCTGCAATTGCTTCCGGTGGGTGGTGCCTATGCTGCCGAGCGTTATACTTATGTTTCTTACTTCGGTCTCTTTTATGCTATTGTACAATGGGTGGACACGGCCGGGTTCCGCGAGACCGGTCATAGGGTGCTTGCTGCGATTCTATTGATCTTCGCATTTGTCTCATGGAGCCGTGCCAAAGACTGGCGCGACACCGATTCCATCCTCGGTGACATTGTTCTGAAAAACGAGGGCAATTCACACAATGCGTTGGTACATTACCACTGGGGCCAGTATTATACCTACAGGCAGCAATGGCCGGCGGCAGCTGATCAGTACTCGCGCAGTCTGTCTATTGATCCGCGCAACTTCCCGGCTCTGCTAAAACGAGGAGAAGCCCTCGACGCAATGGGGCGTTACAAAGAGGCAATGGCCGACTACTCCGTTGCTCACAGCTTCGATCCGAAGTCTGCGGCATTATATAACAACATGGGCTGGACCAGTTTCGGACTCGGTAATCCTGCTATAGCGGTTGCGCTTATTGATACAGCCATCATGCTTGATGATAGCCTTGCATCCGCGTACAACAACCGTGGCTGGATAAAACTACAGCAGAAAGACAGCGTCG
The DNA here is from genome assembly GCA_014879545.1 of Chitinophagaceae bacterium. Lineage (GTDB taxonomy): Bacteria > Bacteroidota > Bacteroidia > Chitinophagales > Chitinophagaceae > Nemorincola. The sequence goes on from JACSRV010000047.1 coordinate 17,265, forward strand.
CTGCAGTTAGTGATTTTGACGCCGCTATTCGTCTCCAACCGGCTTTTGCGAAACCCTATTACAACCGCGCCCTGGTGAAACTATACCACGGAGACGCACGTGCCGCAATTGCCGACTATTCCGCCATCATCCGCAAGTACCCCAACGAAAGCCTGGCCTGGTTCAATCGAGGCCTCGTGTACCTTCAGTTGCTGGACAAACAGGCGGCTGCCCGCGATATGCACCGTGCCGCCGACCTTGGCAACAGAAATGCGGCCAGTATACTCACCGCCGAACTGCGTGGCATGTGATTTTGTACTATATTTGCACCGGAATCGTGATTTTTGGTGCGTTTTTGGACTGTTAGCACCATATTTTCCGATGTAATACAATTTTATTTTTGCGTTTTAAATAATATCCATTACCTTTGCAGTCCTTAAAAAAGTAGAATAAATGGCAAACCATAAAGCAACCAAGAAGGACGTTCGTCAGAGTGAAAAGCGCCGTGAACGCAACCGCTACTACGGCAAAACGACACGTAATGCCATCCGTACATTGTTAGCATCTTCAGAAAAAGCAGTATCTCAGGAAGAGCTGAGCAAAGTTGTATCTATGATCGATAAACTTGCTAAGCGCAACGTGATACACAAAAATAAAGCCGGTAACCTGAAATCAGGTATCGTAAAAAGGCTTGCTGCGGTAGCTTAAGTTACCCTAAGGACTTTATGCCGTCCCGTATACGTATACGGG
>JACSRV010000147.1 GCA_014879545.1 Chitinophagaceae bacterium
ATGTACATGCAGCCGATGGCTCGGGATCTTATGAAATAATGAAATCAGAGAACACCCTAGCTGCCTACAACCGCCCCGATATAAAGGATGTGACGATAACAGCAGCTGACGGGGTAACACCACTATACGGGAAACTCATATTGCCTGTCAACTTCGACAAGAACAAGAAATACCCCACGATCGTATACTTGTACAATGGTCCAAACGTGCAGTTATTGCACAACTCCTTCCCGGAAAGTGGCAACCTTTGGTACGAATACATGGCCCAGCGCGGATATGTAGTTTTCACAATGGACGGCCGCGGAAGCTGGAACCGCGGATTGAATTTCGAGCAAGCGACCTTCCGTCATCTGGGCGACGTTGAAATAGCGGACCAACTGCAAGGAGTTAACTATCTGAAGTCGCTTCCATACGTTGACAGTAAACGTATGGGCGTGCATGGTTGGAGCTATGGCGGATTCATGACCACATCGCTGATGCTGAAGCACCCCGACGTGTTTAAATGCGCGGTGGCCGGTGGCCCGGTAATGGACTGGAAAATGTATGAGGTAATGTATACCGAACGATACATGGACCTGCCGGCAAATAACCCTAAGGGATACAATGACGCGAACCTCCTGGACAAAGTAAAAAACCTTAAAGGAAAGCTACTGTTGATTCATGGCACCGATGACGACGTAGTGGTATGGCAGCATAGCATCAACTTCATCAGAAAATGTGTTGACGAGGGTGTTCAGGCCGATTACTTCGTATATCCGGGGCATGAACATAACGTTCGCGGGAAAGACCGCGTGCACCTGATGCAAAAGATCACCGACTACTTTGATACGTATCTTAAATAATTGATCAGCGGAATAACAGCGGCAAAAGGAAGTGATATTTTAAGTTTTCCACATTAGTGTGAGTATCTTTTACATACACAAGAGCATGTAATTGGCTTACTTTTGCACGTGGTACGGTTTTTGTACCTCCATTAAAAACCACAACTCAATGAAAAAAGCGCTGATCATCTTCGCTGGCGTTGGTCTCATGACCACTACTAACACCTCGTGCATCGTATCAAAGAAAAAATATGACGCTGAAACTGCCCGCGCAGAAAAAGAGAAAGCTGAAAAAAATGCTCTTGCAAAACAGCTGAGTGAGCAGCAGGATGTAAATAAAAAGCTGTCGGCCGCCAATGCTGAAATGAAAAACAACATTGCAGCGCTCAATGACCGCATCAACCGCCTCAAAGACAGTATTGCTACTCTTGAGGCGACAGCGAAGGAGCTGAACAATAAGATAAATGTGCTGCGCGATGAGAAAGAAAATACCAAGCGCCAACTTAAATCGACCAACGACCAGATAGCAGCTCAACGCCAACGTCTGGAGCAACTGCAAGCATTGCTGGATCAGCAGCAGGAAGCCGCCGAGGCGCTGCGCCGCAAAATTGCTGAGGCACTCAAAGGCTTTAGTAGCAGCGAGTTGACGGTTAAAATGAAGAACGGGAAAGTATACATCAGTATGCAGGAGAGCCTGCTTTTCCCGTCGGGAAGCGCAGTAGTAAACCCAAAGGGTAAGGACGCTCTTTCTAAGGTTGCCGGGGTACTGAATACAAGCTCTGATATCAACATCAACATTGAAGGGCATACAGACAGCATTCCAATTCACACAGCGAAATTTGCTGACAACTGGGAACTCAGTACAGCACGTGCTACATCCATTGCACACGTGCTGATAGACGAGTATCGTGTAACACCGGCCAAACTGGTAGCCAGCGGACGTAGCGAGTACGATCCGATAGCACCGAACTCAACGCCTGAGGGTCGTGGCCAGAACAGGCGCACAGAGATAATTCTGGAACCAAGGCTGGACGAGTTGATGAAACTCATGGAACCTAAATAATGAGGGAACATTAATAGAAAACGAGCATTGAAAAATCAATGCTCGTTTTCTATTTCAAATAGTTACAGTATCAATTGCTTTGCCATTTAATTACCGCCCTCGAACGCTCGGTGGCAATATGGACGATATATGTACCAGGTGCCAGATACAGATCGCGAACGGGAAGGACAGTAGTACCCTTTTCCCATGAGGCCACATAAACCTTTCTGCCGGTTACATCAAAGATTGTAACCTGCGCAGGTCGTGTTAGTGCCTGCACTGCGTGCAGTACACAACCTCCACTACCCTCACCCGATACCCAAAAGTCATTTCCGGTAACTTCGTCTATATCCTCGATTGCAGAGCCAGCGCCGTAAATAGCGAAATTCTTGCACCCAGCCGAGTCAACAAGAACCGCGTAGGTGCCGGTCACAGTCGTTGTGTAGGTAGCATTGGTGGCACCTGAAATAGGTATCGGTGGTATTGATACGGTATACCATTGGTAAGACGCATACAAGGCAGGTACTGAATACGTGCTACCGGTTTTAGTAACAGTTGGATGAGGAGTCGGATTTACTGTAATGCTTGTACTAGCCGAATCTACTTTGACGCCGCCAACGTATAGATAGAGCTTAACTGTATTGAGCCCAGCCGATGGAAAACATATAGATGCCGGAGAGGTGCTCGTTGTAGTGATAGTGGTGCCGGCACAGGACCAACGTGCGCTATCAACTGTACCTGTGCCTGTGTTGGTAACTGTAATGCAGCTGTCCTGACACACTGTTGTGGCACTGACTGTCATAGATGCCACTGGAGGCCCCACCGAAACCGGTGTCCGCAGACTAACACTATCAACAGCGAATGAGGGATCTGTACCGACTCCATCATCGTTATTTACCCAGCGAAAACCTATTTTGACAGTTGCATTATTATTGGCAGACGCCGGTAGCGTTACACCTATGGTGTCCCAACGTCCCTGAGTACTTGGACAAACCGTTGTTTTTGGTGGTGTAAGCAGCAAAGACCATGTAACCCCATTATCGGGTGAATAATAAACACTACCATCGTCAATGCTACCCTGCCCATTCAGCAGATAATAGAACTTCAACCTGATGTTAGATTTCCCTGTGCAATTGATGGTTGGCGATGTTGCACGCCGATCGGTTTGCGGGCAAGCGATGATGCCGCACAAGCCGCCTGCATCGTAGCTGGCACCATTATCGCCTAACCAGGCAGGATTGCTACCGATATGCAATGACGCACCCAACCCCGGCGAGGCCGAACAAGTGTTGCCACAAGTTCCGGCAAGCTGGCCGGCCTCCTGACAGCTGACGTACCACAAATTGGGATCTGCCCCCTCGGTTCCGGTGACGGCAAGCGACCACGAACCATTCGAACTTGTATAGCTGGAAACCTGAAGACCAGTTGCCGCGCCGGTTTCAAAATTCTCAGTCCAGAATATCTGTCCAAATGCAGAACCAGAAGCAATGATCGACGCGGATAGCAGTAACGCTGATAATATTTTCATATAGAATGTTTTTCTGAAAATACAACCTATATATGAAATAAACAAGCAAAGCGTAGCTTACAAATAAAATAGATTTCTATTTACAATACTCCTTGCTGAACGCTTCTGCCTGAGGATTTTTCAACTTAAATGCCATTCGAAAGTCACCGCAGCCGCCGGCAGGCC
>JACSRV010000091.1 GCA_014879545.1 Chitinophagaceae bacterium
AAAGACGTAATAATTTATGATTACGTTGGGGAAAATTATTATTTATTTCAACTTTCAGCCCAAAAAACCTGACAATTTTCTAACGTATCAGTGTAATATCTCCCTTTACTAACACCGGTTTTCCCGTAGTACACACTGCATCAACTACATACACATATACGTCTGGCCTTAGTGTCTCGCCCTGATAAATACCATCCCATGCATATGACTCATCGTTTACCTGGAAGTTGCTTCGTTCAAACAGCAATTCTCCCCACCTGTTATAGATCCTGAACGACTTGATCAGGTTGATGCCGGTTCCTCTTGGATAAAATACATCGTTCTTGCCATCGTTATTCGGCGTGAATACATTCGGGAGGAACACTTGCCTTCCATCACAGAACAAATATATGTTCACAGAATCTGATGCGTGGCACCCGTGCGACGATAACACATCTACCACATAGGTGGTTGACTCCAAGGCGGTCACCTCCGTCTCCTGACAATCCTTACAACTCATTCCGGCCGACGGTGACCATAAATAGGTAGCAATATTCTTGCCCGTTGCCGATAACTCTACCTTGGTACCCGCAAGTACCTCCTGATCTTTTCCAGCATCAACGGTCGGCGTAGCAAAAACCTTCACATGCACATAATCAGTGTCAGGCACACAGCTGCCCAGCTGCGCCATAACCGTATAAGTGATGCTCGATGCCGGCGAGGCGATCGGGTTAGCCACGGTAGCGCTGCTCAGCCCACCGGCCGGAATCCACAGGTATTTATGTGCACCCGAATCGAATATTGGCACCGAACCGCCCGAACAGAAGGATGTGTCCCCGCCCGACACAGCAGTGGTATGCGTCCTCAGGCCAACATTCACAAGAGCGGTATCCTTGCACCCGTTTGCATCTGTCCCGACAACCGTATAAGTTGACGGAACGACCGGAGTGGCAGGTGATGGATTGCAGGTAGGGCAGGAAAGCGTGCCCACCGGCCCCGACCAAGCATAAGTCACAGCACCAAAAGCGGTCAGCGATGCGGCATCTGTCACACAAACGATAGTATCCGGTAAGGTAGTTATGGTAGGTGGCGGATGAATCGTGATATCTGCTGTCAATGTCACTACACATCCCCACGAATTGGAAACCTTCAGCGTCACCGGATAGTTGCCCGGTGTATTTACAGCCGGATACACAGGAGAAGCGAGACTGCTCGTATCGCCGGCAAAATTCCAGAACCACGCATTCGGTGGCATCCACATATACTCCGAAGAGTCTACCAGGAAAAACGGCAGACCGATGCACGACGACGGAAACACGCCGAACTTAGCTTTCATCTCATCTACCTTTATCGTAAACGGACCCACGCTCGAATTCTGACATCCGGTGTTGTCGCTCAGTATCAGCTTGGGTACATAAGCACCCGGTACGGTGTACAAATGAGTTGCGGTATCAACGCCCGAATAGGCAACCGTGCTTCCGTCTCCGAAATCCCAAATAATGTTAGGCACATTGGTGATAGCTGCATTGAAACTCACCAGCAGCGGGGCACATCCGAATAATGGCGTATAGGTGAGCGAGCCTGAATAACCGTAAAGATTCAGGTGTCCGGCGGCCGTATCTGTACAACCCCAACTGTCTGATACGATAAGGCGCACCGGATACAATCCCGGAGTCAGGTACATATTGGTGGGCGACACCATTGAAGAAATATTACCATCACCAAACTTCCAGTCGTTGATCGAGCCTCCGGTGCTGGTATTGGTAAACGATACAAGCACCGGAGCACATATCGAAAAGGTGTCACTCATAGTAAACGAGGCAGATGGCTTGGTCACATTTATATAAGCGAGTTGTATCATGGTATCGGTGCAGCCGTTAATATCGGTCACCACCAATCGCACTGTGAAACTACCGGTTGTACTGTATACATGTGTTGGTGTTGTTCCTGTGGAGGAGCCGCCATCACCAAACGTCCAGAAACAGCTTACATACCCCAACGATGCATTAGAGAAATTGACAGGGTCGTTGATACATGGATGCACATTGGATGCTGCAAAATCTGCTGTCGGACGGTGAACAGTAACGGTTACAGGTCCGGCCGAATCAACACAGCCAATAATATCGGCTATCCACGACCGTACCAGATATGTTCCCGCAGCAGTGTACACATGTGTTGTCGTAGGTACACCTAACGATGCCGTACTACCATCTCCAAAGTCCCAAATGAAACTACTCAGTGTCGCACCGGGCACATCTGTCGATGTATCAGTAAATACCGCGGTTAGCGGCCAGCACCCTGAGGGAGGGGTGATCCTGAAACCCGGGCGCGGATCACCTACTATCACATAATTGTTCTTTATTACCGTATCCCAGCACCCCTGCGCTGTGAAAGCAGCAAGCGTCACCGAGTACAACCCGCCTACGGTAAATGTATCTATCATTGCAGTGTCTGTCCAATACGGTTTATGAATACCATTCACATACCATCTTATAGTATCCGGTCGGCCACCGGGGAAGACACCGTTAAAGAACACAGTATCGCCTACACATACTGCTGTATCATGTGCATAAAAATTCATGGGTGTCGTCACCATTGAAATGATGGAATACGCCGTGTCCCGACACCCACTTGTGGCATTATACGTAGCCAATGTCACCGTATAGGTACCAATGGCAGAATAGGTATGTATAGGGTCATCAAGTGTTGATGTGCCCCCGTCTCCAAACATCCATAAGTGACTGTCATCGCCAAGCGACTCATCTTCAAACTGGATGGTAGTGGGCATGTGGCAAACCCTGGTATAACCGATCAAGGCTCGTGGCGAATCAACAGTAATAATTGTACTCAGCGTTACCGGCGCCCCCGGACAACCGTTGAAGTATGGAGTGACTGTTGCCGTAAAATATCCCGGTATTGGATAGGTATAAACAAGTACCGGTGCGGATGTTGCAGCAAATCCGGCTCCCAGCAGCCATTCATACCTCGTTACCGGACCCGAAATGACCGTAGCGGTGAACGTGACCGGGTCTCCGTAACAGACATGTGTAGGTGAAATTGAAAAAGTGATCACCGGAGGTGCACCCACCCGTATCATTAACGTGTCCGAAACCGTGCAGCCATTAGACGTTGTAGCAGTAACCGTTGCGATATATATACCTACGGCAGTGTAAGTATGCGTGGGAGCCGTTCCTGAACCAAGTGATGATCCGTCCCCGAAATTCCAACTATAGGAAGAGACCGGATAGGGATACGGGTTCGCACCAACCAATGTGTCTGGCCAGCGGGAGAAAAAAGACGTATTGAAATTTACTGTAAGCGGTACACAACCCTCCAGCGGGCTTGCAGTAGCATTAAAATCAATATTATAGATAGTGTCTTTTTTCACGAATGTATCAATGCAGCCCGCCGGACTGGTCACAATCATCCTGGTGGTCTTTATACCATTCGTTGTGTAGGTATGTGCCCCAGTCGGTCCGCTCCCTGTTGCACCTCCTTCATAAAGCCATCCTACCGTACTACCCGCAGGCACTGTGGACGAATAAGTTATTGTGGCCGGTGCAGGGCACGGAAATGCCGGTGAAATGGTGAAATCGGCAACCGCCGCCGGATGGATCGTAAGAACGTGCGTCACCAACGACGTACACGGTCCGTTCACAATGGTGAGCGTTACTGTGTACGTGCCTGCCGCAAGGTAAGTATGGTTGCCGTTATACGTCGTATCTGTAAAGCTGCCATCGCCATAGTTCCAGGTACGTGATGTATGTGGCCCGCTGGTATTCGGGAAAGACACGGGTGTGCGCATGCAGGCTGTTGCCGGACAGATGAAACCCGTAGACATTGACCCCACATAAATGTAGGCAGGACGTGTCAAACTGTCCTTACAGCCATAACCATCCGTCACAACCAGCTTCACGTTGTACGTGCCGGGTATACTATAAGTAGCCGTCGGCGTAGCGAGTGTAGAAGTAGGGCCGGTACCAAAATTCCATACATAGGACAATGGCAATGCGCCCGACGAGGTATTAGTGAATGTGACCGTTCCAGGAGGCGTACAGATATTCACGGGGCTCCCCGTGAAAAAGGGCATGGGACGTGGATATACTTCAATATAAGACACCTTCGTCCGGCTTCTCTGGCAGCCCTGAGCGTTGGTAGCCAGTAGTGTTACATTATAAAATCCCGAGGTACTGTATGCATGGCTCGGACCGCCCAGCGTTGACGTGGCACCGTCGCCGAAATTCCAGATATAGCTGAGGGGCCCCGGTACTCCACCCGATGTTGTGCTGGTAAACGTTACAGGCGTTCCCGGACAAACCGTTGTGTCACTTGCAATGAAGTTCACAGTTGGCAACGGGTACACCGTTATCACCATCGTCTTCACACTGGATGAAGCCCCGTTATATGCTGTAAGTGTTACAGTGTATGTACCCACCGGAATGTAACTGGTGGATGGGTTGGTACTGGGGGTAAGCGTACCATTGCCCAGATCCCATGAATAGCTCGTAGCCCCTGTGGAAGTATTGGTAAAATGCACTACCAATGGTGTACATCCTGCATTGAAGTCGACCGTAAAATTGGCAGTGACCGCATGCGTGGCGGTTTGACCAATTAGGAAAAATAGGATAGTGTATAGGTAGCGCATAGGTACATATTTCAGAAATGTCTGGGAGGTGTACCTATAAAATTAAATAATATTTGCGTAATATCAACAATTACTACTGCCGCTATTTACACATATTATTATTCAAATGCGTGTAGTTTAACCGCAAGTTATTAGTTGCCCTACCCCAGCATTTGTTCCAGCTCTTCTTTCCGCAACATCACAAATGTCTTACGTCCATCCGGCGTCAGTTCCGGTTGAGAACATGCAAACAATTCGTCTATGAGCGCCTGTTGCCCCTCCGGTTGCAGTACGGCTTGTATATTGGTAGACAGTCTTCTTGCCATATTGGCCAGCAACATATCTGTTCGCCTGCCTATTGCGTCCGGCGATTCATGCTTCAATTGCTCCACCACTTCATCCAGCACATTCTTTTCATCGCCTGCCTGCAATCCGGGTGGCACTCCCTGCACTACAAATGAGTTCTTTCCGAATGGTGATATATCAAATCCCATCCTCACCAGATCAGGCAATGCCTCCTGAAGCAGGAGCGCATCCTGAGGGGCTAGCTCATACGACGCAGGGAATAAGATCCGCTGCGACGCCGCACTCTCATTGTTCCATTCGCGCAGCAATCGCTCGTAACAGATACGCTCTTGCGCACGTCTTATATGTATCAGCATCATACCCGACTTCACCGTAGCCGCCAGCATATTGCCATGCACCAGCATCATGCTACCCTTGCCCTTTCCCTCCGTTTGCGATCCGCTGAGGATGGTTGACTGTACCTGTGTTTGTTCTGCTTCTACCGGAACATTCGACGCAATGTTTGCCGCTGTGGGCGTCTGTGCAATCTCATACAACGCCTTCCAGTGTTTCAGGCTGTCGTTGCGCTCTATAGCATGTGCCTGCCCTTTATCACTGAATGTATTGAACAGATATCCTTTTCTGGTCTCTTCCTGCTGTTGTTCGGTAAACGGCATGCGCACCGCCGGCATCTGCTGTATCTCCGCATTCAGGGTAAAGTCGAGAGACGGAGCAATATTATATCGCGCAAGCGAGTGTTTTACTGCCGCCATCAGGTAAGTGTACATCAGGCGGTCATCCTCAAACTTCACTTCCTGCTTGGTGGGATGCACGTTCACATCCACTTTGGCGGGGTCTATCTCCAGAAAAAGCACATAAAACGGAAATGAATCTTTCTCTATCAACCCTTCATAGGCCTGTATCACGGCATGGTTCAGATAAGAATTGCGGATGAACCTGCCATTAATGAAGAAGAACTGCATACCCCTGGTGCGGGTGCTGGCCTGTGGCTTACCCACAAAACCGTTTATCTTCAATATATCAGTTTCCTGCTCCACCGGCACTAGGTTTTTCTCATAAGTATTGCCCAGCAAGCCTACTATCCTCGCCTTCAGGGTGTCGCCATCCAGACGGTACTGCTCCGCGCCATTGTTCCACAATCGGAACGTGATCTGCGGATGTGCCAATGCAACCCGCGTGAATTCGTCCAGTATGTTCCTGTATTCGGTGGTGTTGCTTTTAAGGAAGTTGCGACGGGCTGGCACATTGTAGAAGAGGTTCTTTACCATGATGGTCGTGCCCGGATTGAACGCACATGGCTCCTGCGATTTCACTTCGGTTCCTTCAATTACAATACGGGTTCCGGTTTCGCTGATGCCTTGCCTCGTCTTCATCTCCACTTGTGCCACCGCTGCGATAGAAGCTAGCGCCTCGCCCCTGAAGCCCATTGTTCTGATCTTAAAAAGATCTTCTATGTTCCTGATCTTGGATGTCGCATGACGCTCAAAACTCATACGGGCATCAGTAGGACTCATACCCTTGCCGTTGTCAGTCACCTGTATCAGCTCCTTACCCGCGTCCTTTATGATCAGTTGTATCTCGGTGGCACCGGCATCAATAGCATTCTCCAGCAATTCTTTCACAGCCGAAGACGGGCGTTGCACCACCTCTCCCGCTGCTATCTGATTCGCAATATGCTCTGATAATAATTGTATTTCGTCTGCCACCTCTTCCTGTTTGCGTGCAAAGGTAATAGGTTGTCTTGATTGCTGTTGTCGGGATTTACCGCCTCTGCAAGAGAAATGATTAATAATTTATTCTTATCACTTAAGCCACCATTCGCTAATTTTGCCTTCCAACACTAAAAGGATCGACCTTGAACACACTTGAGTTTATAGAAGCAGCCCTGAAAGAAGACGTAGGTGCCGGAGATTTTTCAACCCTTTCCTGTATTCCGCCCACTGCCAGGGGCAAGGCGATCCTGAAGATCAAAGAAGACGGCATCCTGGCCGGTGTGGCCATGGCTCAAGCTATCTTCCACTACCTGGAGCCGGAAGCGGTATTCACACTTTATAAAAAAGATGGCGATGTGGTAAATGTGGGAGAGCTGGCATTTGAGGTAACGGCAAGTGTTCATACAATCCTGAAAGCAGAACGCCTGGCACTCAACTGTATGCAACGGATGAGTGGCGTAGCTACCCTTACCCGTCAATATGTTGATGCGATCAAGGAGTACCGCTCCGAGATACTCGACACCCGCAAAACCACTCCGCTCTTCCGCATGCTGGAGAAAGAAGCCGTGCGCATAGGTGGCGGTTGCAATCACCGCATGGGGTTGTATGACATGGTGATGCTTAAAGACAACCATATCGATTTCTGCGGTGGCATCGAAAAGGCCATTGAAACGACCAATCAATACCTGGCCGCCAACAATCTGGACCTGAAAATAGAAGTGGAAACTCGCAACCTCGATGATGTTCGCCGTGTGTTGGCTGTGGGCAAGGTGCACCGCATTATGCTGGACAACTATTCACCCGAAATGATCACCGAAGCAGTAGCGCTCATAAATGGGCAGTATGAGACAGAAGCATCTGGCGGCATAACGCTGGAGAATATCCGTGCCTACGCTGCTACCGGTGTAGACTACATCTCTGTTGGCGCCATCACCCACCACGCGGTCAGTATGGACCTCAGTCTGAAAGCACAGCTCTCATGAGCCTGAAAAATATTGTTTTCGTTGTAAACCCGAGATCGGGTACCGAGCGACAGAAAGAGATCGGCAAAGCGGTTGCAGCCCACCTCGACCCAACCCTGTACGCTCATGAGATACTCATCACTCAATATGCCGGACATGGTGCCGAGCTGGCACGCAATGCCGCAGCCACTGGCGCACACGCGGTTGTTGCAGTGGGTGGCGACGGCTCGGTGAACGAGATAGCCCGAGGCCTCGATGGCACCGACTGTGTTTTAGGCATTATCCCCAAGGGCTCAGGAAACGGTATTGCCCGCACCCTGAATATTCCGCTGAGCGTAGCAGATGCGGTAAAGGTCATAAACAGTGGCAACACAACAACCATTGACATCGGCTATGCCAACGACAGGCTCTTTGTGAGTAATGCGGGGGTGGCATTCGACGCGTTGATCGCACAAAAGTTCGCCACCAGTCACAAGCGGGGCTTTCTGGTCTACAGTTGGCTCGTGGCAAAACACCTTTGGCAATACTCTTCCCGCGACTATACCATCATTGCCGACGGAAAAGAACTTCATGAGCGTGCCTTCATGGTCAATATAGCCAACGGAAAATACTTCGGCTATTCCTTCCGCATTGCACCCATGGCAAACTGTAGCGATGGCAAACTGGAACTTATAGTCGTGCGCAGCTTTCCTAAGGTATTGGGTGGTCTCATTGCCATGCGTGCCATGCTCGGAGACATAACTACCAGCAGCTACGTCAGCCACCACACTTGCAGTACTATCACCATTTCACATCCTCAACTATCGGCAATGCAGGTCGACGGCGACGCGATACCATGCAACAGCTCCGTAACGTTCCGCACAAAACCCCTCGCTCAGCGCATTCTTGTTCCTTAGTGCGTATCATTGCATAATGGCGCGTCGATGGTGGTTTACCGTCCTGTTATTTGTCTTGCTTTTGCCGGTCCAATCGTGCAAAAAAAACCACCATGTGGTCAACCGTGGTTTCTATTATTGGAAGACAGTTTATGCTCCGACTCAGTTCGAATCTGCAACACTCCGCAATCTACGGGTGCAGACCATGTATATCCGTCTGTTCGATGTAGATGCCGCCAACAACCACATTTACCCGGTAGCGCCCGTGCGCCTGCCCGCTTCACCCGACCCGTCATACACATACATACCGGCCATCTTCATAACTCAACGCGCCCTGTTGGTGCTCACGCCTGCCAACATGTCCTCTGTTGCCGCAAGCATCAGCAATATGGCAGCAGGAATATGCGCCGGTGGCAACATTACTCCCCGGGAGATCCAGATAGATTGCGACTGGACGTCTTCTACACGCACACGCTACTTTGAGCTGTTGCGCGCGCTTAAAACCAACAACTTCTTCAAAGGAAAACTCCTTTCCTGCACCATCCGCATGCACCAGATCAAGTACACCAACAGCAGCGGTATTCCACCCGTCGATAAAGGCCTGCTTATGTGCTACAACATGGGCAATATGAAAAAGCCGGGCAACCACAATTCTATCCTTGACCGGGATGTAGCGGAAAGTTACCTGTCTGGCATCGGCGCCTATCCGCTTCGTCTCGACATCGCGTTGCCTGTGTTCTCGTGGAGTCTGCTGTTCCACGGTCAGCAGTTCGGCCGCATCCTGCGCGACGTACCCAAAGACCTGCTCGAAGGAAACCGACTGTTCCGCAAACGCAACGAGCGGATGTATCAATGCATCGCGGACACCCTATGGATGGGCTACCACCTTTCGCGCAACGATGTGATACGCGTCGAAGACTGCGACCAAAAAACGCTGGAATCTGTTGCGGCCTATACTGCAAAACGCGTTAATAACGATTCACTCAATGTTATCTTCTTTTCATGTGATAGCATAACTTTATCCAAACATTCTGTAAATGAACTGGAAACGATTTATGATCGTTATAGGTAGCCTGGTAGTTCTTGCCGGTGGAGTCGAGCTCGTTATCGCTTGCGCCGGCGACGAGCCGGATATCACCACCGAACCGACCTTCTTTATGAATTCTATCAACAACAGGCCGGAATTCACTCCTTTATTTTATGACCCCTATTCCATTTTCTACAACAACAAGTTCTACGCTGACACCGGCGCAACAGACTACATTCCACGAGATGAGAACGTACGCTCATGGAAAAACATAACAGGCAAAAATGTAGATGATTCAGACATCGCGGCTCTGCTCTATCGTACCGACAAACAATACATACACAGGATATACGAGCACATCCGCAAAGACTATACGTTATCTGTTCCCAACAATATCGCAAAGAACACTTTTGTAAAATGGCTCGTTAAGAATAACAAACACGAGCAGGTGCTCTATCTCGAATTCGCCAAACAATGCGAACCATACGCGCAGCCTCTTGAAAGCTATTGGGACGACAAGAAGAACGAATGGGCCTCTCCTCTTAGAGACTCTGCTGCCATGCAAGAGCTGGTGCACGAAGGTATCAAAAGACACGCAGCCAGCACCGATGCCGACCTTCGTATGCGCTATGCCTATCAGACCATGCGCATGGCCTTTTATAGTCGCGAATACCCGCAAACACTTACGCTGTTCAACGAACTCATTCCACCTGGCACAACACATTATCTATTCGATCGTTGCCTCGCACTGAAGGCGGGCGCATTATTCCGTACAGAGCGCAAGAACGAAGCGGCCTACCTGTATAGTCTGGTGTTCGACCACAGCGACGAGCAAAAGCAAAATGCTATGCTCAGCTATCTCTGGGCATGCGGCAACAAGCCCGACAACATTCTTCAATACTGCAGGAACGATCACGAGCGCGCAGTATTATACCTAATGTCAGGTATGCATGAATCCACCTACCTCGGCGAAGGAAATGATTACAACTCCGGTCCGTCCGGCCCGGCTGCAGTATTGGATCAACGCCGTAAAGCAACGGCTTCTCTATTGGCATCTCTGAGCACGGTATACAGCTATGATCCCCGCGTTCGGGGGCTGGATGTCCTTATGACACGGAACATCATCAGACTGGAACGGTCATTTCTTAATGACCTCTACATTGCACCTGGAAAAAGCAACGACGCAGCAACACCATTGATCGCATTCGCGCAAAAGGTGGCCGCTGAGAACAAAGCAGGCAACAAAGCATTTTGGCTCCTTTCTGCGTCTTACCTTTCTCTGCTGGACGGAGACCTTGCAGGCTGCCGTAAACTGCTCGATGAAGCCGCATCGCAAAAGATGTCGCCGATGGAAAAACAACAACACTACCTCATCAATACGCTGCACACCATTCGCAAACACAACCTGCTCAATGCCGCAGCCGAACAGGAACTCCTGCCAATGTTACAGAAGTTAGAACGCATCGCTGCAAACGATCTCCGGTATCAGGTATTCTTCAGCATTATAACCGGCAACATTCTCTACAATCAGTACCTGCGACAGAAAGACACAGTAAAGGCCCTGTCATCCTACTCACGTTCACTTACCATATCAGGCAACGCATCTACAAATCATTATTCAACCGGGCTTGGCAGCACAGTCGGTGAGATGCTCATGGCCATGCACCCTTCTCAACTAAGCACGCTCATCAACTTCAATCGCCGTACCGACCGCACACCTTACGAAAATTGGCTCGTATCTAATACCCTCTACACCGATAGCTATGTTTACGAACTGCAAGGCACACGCTTTCTATCGCGGCTAAACTTTGCCGCAGCTACTTCTTCATACAGGAATGTTGACCAACGTACCCTCAATGAAACGTTGCTACCCGATATGTTTGTCAGCCACCTTTCCGAATACACGACCTGGAACCGGTCCGATAGTGCTGTCAACTACAACAAACTCACTTTCGCACAACGCATGTATGAGCTGGAACAGAAATTGGAAAAAGACCCCAGTGACGATCGGGCTGCTTATCAATACGCAAACGGTCTGTACAGCATGAGCTTCTACGGAAAAGGTTGCCTTGCATCGCAATACTACCGTGGATCTACTGATGACGCCGCATACTACATTACCAAAGCACGAAAAAAAGTTCCTGCTGCCGATGCAGAATTCTACTCGGTTGAAAAGGCTCAAAAATATTACATCATCGCTTTCAACAATTCTACTGACCCGGAAGTGAAAGCTCGCTGCCTTTTCCTAGCAGCTAAATGCTGGCAAAAGAACTGTCCGGTCAAAAACGAAGGCGACTATTTCTCGGGTGATGAGAAGGCCTATTATCTGCGCTCTATGAAAAACCCGTACTTCCGTCAGCTTCGCGACGAGTATGCATATACTCTGCTCTTCAAAAAAGCAAAAGGCACGTGCTCCTACCTGCAGGATTATTGTGACACCAGAAAGTAATCTTTAAAAAGGATGGTATTACTAAAATTCACCTGTCAGATCGTATATCTTCTGAATGTCTTGTAGCGCCTTGGTGAAATTGATCTTCAGGTCTTTCAGTTCGCCTGTCTTCAGGTCAAACACCCAGCCGTGCACTGTCGGGTACCTGTTCTTCAGATAGCTTTTCTGCACAACAGCTGTCTTTATCACGTTTAACGCCTGCTCCTGCACGTTCAGTTCCACCAACCGGTTATACCGCTCGTGTTCATCAGTTATCATGTCAAGTTCGCTCTGATGTAACCTGTACACATCTCTTATGTTTCGCAACCAGGGATTTAATATACCCATATCATGCGGCATCATGGCAGCACGCACACCACCACAATTGTAGTGACCGCATACAATAATATGCTGCACATGCAGATTCGCAACTGCATAATTGATCACAGACATTACATTGAGGTCTATATTTGCAACAACATTGGCAATGTTGCGGTGCACAAACACTTCACCGGGCTCCAGCCCCATTATCTCGTTTGCCGGTACCCTACTGTCCGAACAGCCTATATACAAGTACTCCGGGGCCTGATTTTTGGCTAGTTTTTCAAAAAAATCTACATCCCTTGCCTTCATCGAGGCTATCCATTTCTTGTTGTTCTCAAACAACTGCTCATATGAAGTCATGGCTGTTTCTTTATGCCAAAATTACGCAAATATGAACTGACTGCTAATAATCATCCCACAAACCGCACAGATACTATATTTTTGCAACCTCTAAAACTTCATACGGTATGAAACTGGTTACCTTTTCTGATAATGGCCGCGAGCAACTGGGCATCCTTGTCAACAACAACATTTATGCAACAACTGCTGTCAACTCCGCATTTCCTGCAACTATGACCGATCTGTTGCAGAACTGGGAGAAGCACATTGATGCGCTCAAAGTCGCCGATAACGAAATCAAAAAGGGCAACACTTCCGTATCGTCAGTACCTTTTGCGTCAGCACACATCCTTGCACCCGTGCCACGACCATCGTCTTGCCGCGATGGATACGCCTTCCGTCAGCACGTGGCCGCTGCCCGCCGCAATCGCAAGGTCGATATGATCGCCGAATTCGATCAGTATCCTATTTTCTATTTCACCAATCATAACGCCATTCAGGGTCCCGGCCCCATTCCCGTTATGCCCGATCATTTCAAAAAGCTCGACTTCGAATTGGAAGCCGCAATAGTTGTTTGCAAAAAAGGTCGCAACATCAAAGCTGCTGAAGCCGATAGCTACATTGGTGGTTATATGATCATGAACGACATGAGCGCGCGTACCCTGCAAATGGAGGAAATGCTGCTTAATCTCGGTCCGGCAAAGGGCAAGGATTTCAGCACGGTCATCGGACCAATGCTCGTGACCCCCGACGAACTGGAGCCGTTCAAAGTACCTGCCCGCCCCGGCCATACCGGCAACAACTACAACCTCAAAATGACCTGCAAGGTCAACGGTATTCAGGTAAGCGAAGGCAACATGGGCGACATGGACTGGACTTTTGCTGAGATCCTCGAACGTTGCGCTTATGGTGTCGACATATTACCCGGCGATGTTATTGGTAGCGGCACAGTCGGTACCGGCTGCTTCCTGGAGCTGAACGGAACCGGCAAATTGCACGATCCGAACTACAAAGAACAATGGTTACTCGACGGAGACGTAGTAGAGATGGAGATCGATGGACTCGGTCACCTCTCCAATACCATCGTTGCCGAAAAAACTGACTGGAGTATTCTTGCTGAGAAAAAACTGGCTTAACACTATTTCATAGCCATTTCAGGCCCGAACTGGTCCATCCAGTTGTTGTGTTTCAGCACCACTGAGTGTCCGGTTATCACATCTACTGCGCCGTGTGTCATTGGTGTCGTAGCTGTGGTAGACGGGCGGTCAACATTGTCTATCAGTATCACCGGCACATTCTTGATAGCCGAGAACATTCCGGCGGCGCGCACAGCTGTTTCTATAGCTATGTCGTATTTACCTGTCGCTTTTGCCAGTGCACCGGATTCTGTACTCAGAATGGTTGGTTTCACAACCTGCTTTGCTGTAAATGCTGTGGTCGTCCTTTTTGTAGCCACACCGCTCACTTTGTGCTTATGCGCTGCTGCATAAACATACTGCATGGTGGCCGACTTTGATGCGTGCGGCATTCTTGCTGCGGCACCGGCTCTCTTATGCACCGGCACACGCGAGATGGCCACCAGCCTCTTTTTCATATCCCTGGATGATCTTTCCGCTTTGGCAACATATCGGTTGTTCTTCTTCTTGTCAAGCATTGCCACTTTCTCGGGCGCCTGCTTTATGCCACCAAACAAGAATGCCATATCTTTTGAAAGCTGCTCATTGTTACGCATATGTGCGGCTACAGAAAAATAGATGTTCTTCTTCTTCTTCCTGGTTGCTAATGCAGTATAAACCACTTTTCGGGGGGCAGCTAAGCTTACTTGCGGTGTCACAGTTTGAATGGTGTTGAATTTGCGCGATGGCATATCCGCAACGATAGCCGGGCGCACCACCGGAATGGTCATTTTGCTCGCTACCACCCTTGGCGTTGCAGACACGGGTTTTGCTGCATGTTTTTTGGTCAGCCTCCAGTCCAGCACATAGGCGGAAGCATTGGTTGCAGCTTTACGTTCATACCTGAAATGGTGTGTCTTTATTGTGGCCGCAACCGGACGAACCGCCTCACTTTTCAAAGCACACGGCTCTGTTTTGGCTACACTTTTCGATTTTACTACCACCGGTATTCCAGACATCCGTGCTGTCATATGGACAAACGCCTTTGCCTGAATAGATGTAAAAAACAATATTGCGATGAGTACGCGGATTATTTTGAAATTTTTCATAACTAATGTATTTGAATGAGTTTGTTATTATTGTTTCTATGGGCTCCCTTCTGGAAGCTGCACGTTTCATTTCACTTCAATTCTTCTTTTCCATAGGCCAAATATTTATAAGCCAATAAATAAGTAGTCACTCATTAATTATTTGTCGTTCCTTGAGGCACTTTTTTGTTATCCGCTTCGACGATCAGTTTGCGTTATCTGATTACAGAAGATCGGGACCTTCTGCGCACTTGCTATAACAATCAACATGCCAATATCACAAAACATTGATTATCAGCAATATATAGAGTAGCAAACAAAAGGCAATTCCATAATTTGGAAAATATTTCCGCTCTCCGGAACAACACAGCCGTCCATATTCCGGAATCACCTCCTGCATCCCTTCACGGGTTTGGTGGTGTCATATCACTACACTTATCTTTACAAGGTCATTCTTCTTTTTCCCAAAAGTGGATGACAGCTAAACAAATAACTATATGAACAATACGATAGGCGTTATCGGTTCGGGTGCCATGGGCTCTGGTATAGCCCAGGTGGCTGCTATGGCCGGTCATCCGGTAATTATATATGACAACAATGCCTCAGCATTAGAGAGATCAAGAGGAAATCTGGCCACCACACTCCAAAAACTGGAAGAAAAAGGCAAGATCGCCTCTGCGGATGCATTGCTTGCTCAATTCACTTTTGCCTCCGAATTGTCTGCCTTCGCTACTTGTGGCCTCATTATAGAGGCAATTGTTGAAAAACTTGAGATCAAAAAGGGTGTTTTTGCTGAAGTAGAGAAGATCGTGTCAGATAATTGTATTCTGGCAAGTAATACATCTTCATTATCAATTACTTCTATTGCAGCAGCCTGCCGTTTGCCGTCGCGTGTCCTTGGTTTGCATTTCTTCAACCCGGCTCCGCTTATGGCATTGGTCGAGGTGATACCAGCCATCCAGACCGCCGCGCACCTCATTCCATTGGCCACCGAGCTCATGAAAAAATGGGGCAAAATGCCGGTTACTGCCAAAGACACGCCGGGGTTCATCGTCAACAGGGTTGCCCGTCCGTTCTATGGCGAGGCGATAAGGATATATGAAGAGGGAATTGCCGACATCGCCACTATCGATTGGGCAATGACAGAAGTGGGCGGTTTTCGTATGGGCCCCTTCACTCTTACCGACTATATCGGTCACGATGTGAACTATGTGGTTACAGAAACAGTTTTCCAGTCTTTCTTCTTTGATCCCCGCTACAAACCTTCTTTTTCTCAAAAGCGCCTGCTCGAGGCCGGCTGGCTCGGCCGAAAGACCGGCCGCGGTTTCTACGATTACTCTGCCGGCGCTTCCTCGCCCGAACCCGTTAAGGACGTGGAACTCGCCCACAAGATTGTTGACAGGGTAGTAGCCATGCTCATCAACGAGGCTGTCGATGCCCTGCATCTGGGTGTGGCATCTGTCGCCGATCTCGAGACAGCTATGACACGCGGAGTCAACTATCCTAAGGGGCTTTTGGCGTGGTGCGACGAATGGACAGCGGCAAAATGTCTGGCAGTTCTCGACGATCTGTATGCCGTTTACCACGAAGACAGATACCGCGCCAGCGCATTATTACGGAAACAAGCTATGGAAAATAAAAATTTTGTTTAATTTTCGGAGATGAAACCAATACTTCTGGCCCTTTTATTGTCTTTTTCAACAGCAGGGGGCTATGCCCAGAAGAATACTATATTCGGTGTGTTTGCCGGTGGTGGTGTGGCTACAACCAACAATTACGATGTAGCCCTTTCCGGTGGCATCGATTATGCAAAGGGCCTCAATCTGCGCTCCTTTGTGGGTGTCGAGATCTTCTACCAGCAGTTCTCTTTACTGTACGATAACGAGATCAATTCCGCCAAACACGCTACAGGCTCAGAAGGTGAGATCATTATGCACAAGACGGCATACGCATTCATCGCTCCTAAGTTCCGTTTTTGCCTTGGCCGCCGTCAGAACAATCACTTCTACATGAGTGCCGGTCTTGGTATGAACATGGGTGGATATGACTCCCTGCGCAGGTTTCAGACACTGTCCACCCCGTCAGGCATGGTGCGCTTAGACACCACTCTCGATAAGTCAACGAACATCAACAGCATGGTACTGCGTGTAGGCGTTGGCGCCACACAACACCTATCAATGGGGCGTCATTGGCGGTTCACCTTCACCGAAGATTTTGGTTTTCTGCCGGGTAGCCTCACCAAAACAAGCAACTTCGAAGATGTTACCCGTAGCGCTTACAGCGTAGGTAAACTCAACCCCACCTACGTATCCATTCGTCTCGGAATAGCACACACCAAACTACCGTAGTAACACGCGGCAACTCAGGTACCTATGAAAAGAAAACTTCTTACTGTGGTCTTCTGTTGCTTCAGTGTATTTTCCTTTGCTCAGGGAATGTTCGGCGCACATGCCGGCCTTGGTTTCACCGGTGGCGACTTTTCATCAAAGCTCACACCTTCGGTCGAGGGATATTACCTACACAAGATCATTCCGCATCTCTATGCAGGCGCGGGCTTGCTTTTCCAGCACCATTCCATTTCAAAAGACCTGAATTCAGGCAGCAGCATTTCCTACGGCGATGTCATCAACATCTCCACCAAAAGTTCCTACCTGTTCTTTTCTCCCAAAGTTGATGTTGGCATAGACTACCGTCAGTATTTTCACGTCCACGCGTCAATGGGCATAGGCGTATCTATGGGAGGCCGGCAGATCTCGCAGACCCATTCCCCCATCTGGACTCCCCCGGGCGGACCACCTTTCGGTGCAGATACAATTGGGGTCAACACCTCATACAACATACCATCTTCTCTCACGCGCTTCGGGTTTGGGATCTCCGAACGTATCCCCACCGGTCGTTACTGGAACATCATGCTGTCTCAGGAATTTGGTGCCATGCCCGGCGGTCTCAGCAAAGGCCTTACGCCCATGGCTGCCTCTTATTTCTGCTTCACCATTGGCATCATGCACAAGTACCCCATGGTTTTTGTAGAATATTGACACAATCGCTTAGGCGGTAGATTTAATTT
>JACSRV010000219.1 GCA_014879545.1 Chitinophagaceae bacterium
CATGACAGGGAGCTACTGATTAAATCCATACTCCAGCGGTATTCATCTTGATAGTTCAAAATAATATGTTCCATGCGTTAGTTCGGGGAAAAACATCCCCTACGGATGCGACAAAGAAATGTGACAGAATAGTTCCGGAGCCAGCAAAATACTCTACCATCAAAGCGTTCTTCTCAAAAATTATTAATCTACCCAAGAACGCTGCCTAAAATATCGTCTATTTCCCTACACACATCTTACTATGCATTTATTCAACCGTATTACCGTTCTGTTTCTGGCATGCCTGTCGCTGCCTTTGTTTCTATGCGCACAAGCCGCCTCCACACCACCGGCAGCGGGCAGTGCACTGCTCACTGTTCCGGCAGCATCGTTCACCTGTTCGGACACGCTGGTTTGTGAAGACAGCTGCGTGATGCTGGTGAACACCACATCGGGCACTACAGACAGTGTCAGGTGGAGTGTGTCGGGC
Source organism: Chitinophagaceae bacterium (assembly GCA_014879545.1). Taxonomy (GTDB): domain Bacteria; phylum Bacteroidota; class Bacteroidia; order Chitinophagales; family Chitinophagaceae; genus Nemorincola. Next base: position 470 of record JACSRV010000219.1, read on the forward strand.
GTGCTGATCCCTTCTACCCTTTCGGGCATACCGCTGTGCTTTGCATCGCCGGGGGTATATGAGGTGAGCCTGTTTGTGTACAATCCGTCGGGCGCCGATACTGCCACCATCAGCGTGACGGTGATACCTGCACCCACCCCTGTCATTACCACCATCGGCGATACGCTCACCGTTACCAGTACCTATGCCACCTACAAGTGGTATAGAAATGGCAGCAGCATTGCCGGTGCCACCAACAGCAAGTACTACCCCACACTACCCGGCAGTTATGAGGTGAAGGTGACCGACTTCAACGGTTGTGGTGCCATGTCTGATATGTACACCGTATTATCACCGTCTTCCGTATACAATCTTTCGGCCCCCTTCACAGTGGCACCCAACCCTGCAACAGGCAGGATGCGGGTTACAGGGCAATTGACGGGTATGGCGGGCAGCAACCTCCACATCACCATCACCGACATCACCGGTCGCATCGTTTCGGAACATGAGGCAAGCACAACAGACGGTGTGATGGTAAAAGATATTGACTTGAGTGCTTACCCTGCGGGAATGTACCTGCTACAATACCGATGGGGCAGCGATATATATGGTGTCACGCGGTTTGTTGTAGAAAGATAACCTTGAGTACTGGTCAGTCCAGGCTGTTCAGGTAAAGTTCTTCCACTTTTTTACGGGCCCAGTCGGTCTTGCGCAGGAACTTGAGGCTGGAGCTGATACTGGGGTTGTCGTGAAAACAATTGATGCGTACACGGCGGTCCATTTCTTCCCAGCCATAGGTGCGCACCAGGTGTTCCAGCATCATTTGCAGGGTGATGCCGTGGAGCGGATTGTTCTTTTGGGTCTCGGCCATGAGGTGTGTTGTTATTTATATATAGGTACGTTGAGGCCGGTATAGAAACTAACACCATATTCGCTCTTGAGGGCAAAGCCCAGCATATCGTCGCTGCCTATAAAGAAGCCACCGGCCATAAGACCCACACCTGCCTTAAAGCGGTGCGAGAGTGTATTGTAGGTAAGCGGCAGCCCTATGGTCACTTTCTTGTGCTCGTAGCGCGGCGTTACGGAGAACTGGTTATAGAAAGAGTTGCCGAGGCGGTCGCGGTTGGCCAGGTTAATGAAGAAAGTGGTGTTGACATAGTAGTGTTTCTGCACATGATAGTCGCCACCCACCACAAGGCGCATGGGCATGTAGAGGGCTGCGGCCTCCTGGCGGATATCGGCTTTGAAGCCACGCTTGGTGGTGTACTGGCGGATGTCGTCGAGGTTCTTCACCTTGTCCAGTATGCCGGGGCCGGTAACATAGCCGCTGCCGGTAAAGTACTCGGAGGCGTTCTTGCTCTTGTTGTAGTGCACAGTGCCTATATCGCACAGCGCCAGCGAGAAGCGGGCACGGTAGCCTACCTCTTTGGCCACCTTCTTCTTGGGTTTGCCGTTCTTGTTGCGGTCTTCCTGAGGGATGTTCTTCTCCAGCACCTCCTGTGTGGGTTTGTATTCATACACCAGCCCCAGGTCGGCACCTATGCCATGGCCAAACTTGCCCTTGTATAGCAGGCTGAAGAAGTTTTGCGATATGTTGTCGCCGGCCGAGCTGCGGGTATTGAGTATGTTGCTGGAGTAGCGGAGGTCCACATTGCCGGCATAGAAGGTATCCTTGCCGGCGGTGAAATTGACATCCATGGCATGGCCCTCGAGGCCCACATAGGCAATGCCGCCCAGGTAGCGCACGGTGCCACCGGCCTTTATCTTGTGCACCCCGTTGTCGAAGAAGACACCGCCATAGGTGAAGCCGATCTCGCTCCACAGGTGCACGGTATAGGTGAAATCACGGGGAGTGGCCAGAATGTTCTCGGTGGTGCGGAACTTAGGGTCGTTGAAGGTATGGAAGAGCGTCTGATCGAAGCCGCTGAACTGATTGATGCCGCGCAAGCGGGTGGAGAAAGCGATGGTGTGTTTGGGATCTACCTTTATAAGCACGCCCGGGCCGGTAATGTCCACCATGGGGGCATGCATGCTCACCTTACTGTTGTTGGTGTAGGTGAACATATTGTTGGACTTGCCATCACCCACGGCCACCACTAGCCCCTTGGCCACATTGAGTGGCCCCACGTTGTTGTCAACACCCATGGAGAAGCTCATGAGGTTCAGCACCTTCTTCTCGCGGCACTCGGCAATGTTGGCCGGATTGAGGTACATGGTATTCATAGCGCCCCAGTTGCCGGTGGCAACGCCAAGGTTATATTGCGCCCTGCCGGGGGCGGCGGCCAGTAAAAGAGCACCAAGTAATAGTCGTTTCATAGACGGCTGTTGTGAGGTAGTTGTGGTTTGCGGGTGACAGGTCAAAAATAGTTAATAAACGGGAGGATAAACAGTATCAATGAAAGCAATTTACAGACAGCAAACTCGGCAAAAAGAAAATCGTAATTTTAAGAAAAAATGCATGCGGCACGTATTGACCCTATTGTTTTGCAGTCTTTGTATTGCGTATTGCACCCAGGCGCAGATCCTTGATGTCGGTGCGATAGATTCATTTACGATAAGATTCACCACCACGCCCGGCCATTTGTACCGGGCTGACACCAGCCTTTCTCCATTGTGGCAAATTGGCAAAACACATAAGTCATTCTTTACGGCTGACACGAGTGGCATCACTGCCATCATGACGGATACTTTGTCCGCTTACCCAACGAACGCCGATAATTCCTTTGTCATAGCAGTACCCAAAGGCGATCATACGCTGATCCAGTTCTGGCACAGGTATGAAACGTGCACGCATCTCGACGGTGGCTTTGTAGAATACTCACAAGACGGTGGAGTAACGTGGGACAATGTTTCTGATTCGTGCAATGCAGATTCAACCTTTTCTGGTGGGTTACTTACTTATGGGTTCTATGGCCCTAATGACACATTACCGACAGGCATTGCCGCCTTCAGCGGAAACTCTGGTGGAAGCAAACTTTCAATGATACAGTTTATGGACCCGCCGGCACCAAAGGGCACATCATCGTTTTCATGTGTATGGGCAGGTGTGGATACATTTTACGTCAGATTCAGATTTGTTAGTGATTCTGTAACCGACACTATGGCAGGTTGGATGATTGACTCTTTGAGGGTCAAACACTTTTTGAGGGCTCCCGGCTTAGTGCTAAATGAGAACGTGAATGTTAGTTTTTCGCCAAGTCCTAACCCCTCAAGAAGCGGACTATTCTATTTTCCTGCAGTAGGCAACTTTGAAAAAGCAATAGTTCAAATTGTGGATGTATCAGGACGAACACTGTTTACCGGCCCAAATAAGGGAACGGTGCAGTTAACCGACCTTCCACACGGTGTTTACTTTTACCGAGTCATGACCAATCAACAGGTGTATTCAGGAAAGCTGTTCTACGAATAACGAAATTCCGACATTGCATTTAGAAAATCCTGTTTGCAATATCTTCAATTGCGATAATGGCAATTGGAGTAATTTTGACACAGATATGTATACAGCAACCACACAGATAAGAGTGCGCTATGGCGAAACCGACCAAATGGGCTATCTCTACTATGGCAACTATGCCTTGTATTATGAGGTGGGCCGTGCCGAGGCCATCAGGCAATTGGGGTTCACTTACAGGCAGCTGGAGGAAATGGGTGTAATGATGCCGGTAGCCAAGCTGAACGCGCGCTACTTTCGCCCGGCGCTGTATGACGACCTGATAACGGTGAAGACCATACTGAAGGAGCTGACCGAGGGCAGTAAGATACAGTTCCACTCGGAGCTGTATAACGAAGCCGGTGAATTGCTGAACAAGGGAGTGACCACACTGGTATTCTACGACCCTAAGCAGAAGAAGACAGTAGATATGCCCCACGAATTACATAGCAGACTTCAACCATTCTTTGAGCAATAGATCATGAGCAAAACTGTAGCATCGGTAATAACGATAGGTGACGAATTATTGATCGGTCAGACGATAGACACCAATTCGGCATGGATAGGCAAACAACTGAACGCGCTGGGCATAGACCTGAGAAGGCGCGTGGCAGTGGGCGACGACAAAAAAGCCATAACCGATGCGCTGAATGAAGAACTGGCTAATGCTCAGTTGGTGATAGTGACCGGTGGCCTCGGCCCCACCGCCGACGACATTACCAAGCCGCTGCTTCTGGAATACTTTGGCGGGAAGATGGTGGTGAATGAGCGGGTACTGGAACATGTGAAGGATCTGTTTGCCAAGCGGAACCGTCCGTTCCTGGAGCGGAATATGAAGCAGGCCGAAGTACCTGAGACCTGCAGCGTACTCTTCAACCGCATGGGCACCGCACCGGGCATGTGGTTTGAACGGGACGGGCGTGTGGTGATATCGCTGCCGGGCGTGCCGTTTGAGATGATCAGTATAATGCAGGAAGAGGCGCTGCCGCGCATTAAGGAGCGGTTCACCGGTGATGCCATTGTGCATCTGTCGGTGATAACGGCGGGAGAGGGCGAGAGTTTTGTGGCAGAGAAGATACAGGACCTGGAAGAGGCACTGCCGGCCCACATAAAACTGGCCTACCTGCCGGGCGCCGGCATGGTGAAGCTGCGCCTGACCGGGCACGGCACAGACGAGGCAGCGCTGACAGAAGAAATGAGGCCACACCAGATGGCTATTGCCAACCGGCTGGAAGATATAGTGATATCCCTGACGGACGAACCCATGGAAGCGATATTGCACCGATGGTTCACCCGCAACGGCAAAACACTGGCACTTGCCGAAAGCTGCACCGGTGGCTATATGGCACACCTGCTCACACAGGTATCTGGCTCTTCAAAGTACTTCAGAGGAGGTATTGTTGTGTACCAGACCGACGTGAAACTGGATGTGCTGGGCGTGAGCAAGGAAGTGGTAGACACCAACGGAGTGGTAAGCGATGCGACTGCCCTGGCCATGGCGCAACAGGCCGGTACCGTACTGAAAGCCGATTATGCTTTCGGGATAACAGGCATGCTGGAACCACCGATCGGTGACGACAGAAGCACAGGCATGGCATGGATGGCAGTAGCAGGACCGGACGGCAGAACCTTAAGTAGGCGCTACGTATTCCACTATGACAGGCACCGAAACAAAGAAATGGCCGCCTCCATGGGACTGCTGATGTTGTATAAGTTTGTGACGGACGGTACACGGCCGTGGCGCGAACAGTAGCTACCTGTAGTGCACAGTGAACCACCAGTAAAACGCTATCTGTGCAGCGAGTGCCAGCAGAACAAGCGTGTACCACCTCTTCCAATATGACTTCGACTGTGTGGCCATAAAAAGGATCAGAACTTGTGGTAATAGGTTGTTTCGGCCCAGCCGTTCTGGTCGCCGGTGCGCTGTCGGAAGAACAGGGTATCGCGGGTGTAAATGACCCATGTGCCATTGTACATGCCGGTTGAGCGTTCGTTGCTGTAGTAGTTGCTATCGGCGAGGTAGCGGAGGTTGTTGCCCCAGCACTTCACAGTGTATTCATCCCAGGCAGTGACCGGGAAAACGGTATCAGCCAGCGCATGATCGGACAATCCGGGACAGCAGGTGCCATGCATGCGGAACTTGCCACCCTTCCAGGTGTAGTTGCCCACTACCCATTTGATGCCGGGCTTTAAAACAATGGCTATCTTGTTAGGCTGATAGATGTCGTGATCGACGATAAGGGTGACGGTATCCGGAGCGATATCGGCACCGTTAAAAGGGGGCCGGAGAAATGCGTGTTTCGGGCTGGTCTCTATAGACGACTCACCATCGCCAAACAACCAAAGGAGGTGCTTGCCGGCCGGTGCATTGGTCTGAAACTGGATGCTGTCGCCCAGGTAGAGGTCACCGGAATAGGTGATATCGAAAGTTGACTTGCGTTGAGGCAATGGCACCTTTTCGCCACAAGCCACCAGTAAAACAGTTGAGGCGCAAGCCACAAGAAGATGGGATACAGACCGACGGAACGACTTCATAAAGAGGGGTAAAGTTAGGGAATGTAGCAGAAAACGTAATATCTGACGTGCAAATTGTTATCAGTAACTACTTATCCTTGCTGCGTGAAGGATAATCGAACAGGTAGCAAGTGATCATCGGCACAAAGAAGATAGCTATGGTAATGAGCGACGTGACCCAGTCTGCCTCATGACTTTCAAGTAAGCGGGTCATTTTTGAATCGGGGTAATAATGCTCGGCAAGCGACAAGGTAAGTTTAACGCCGAGCAGCGCAATGACAAGGTAGGCGCACACTTCCAGAAACGGATAATGCTCCAGCAACTTCACGAAGCCCTGTGCAACAAAGCGCATGGCCAAAATGCCGATAAACACCCCGATCATGATGACGAGGACATTGTCGGAAAAGGCAACGGCCGCAAAGACGTTGTCGATAGAGAAAGCGAGGTCCATTACCTCTACCGCTATGACAGTGGCCCAGAACTTGCCTATACGCCCCACGGTGGCACGATAAAAGACACTGCCCTCGTTCTTGATCTCGGTCTTTGTTTCTTCGGTCTTGCCGCGTTTGCGCAACCAATCGATGGTGATGTATAACAGATACAAGCCGCCCACACCCTTTAGCCACCAAACCTTTACAAGGAAGGCAGCGAGGAAAAGGCAGATGCCGCGAAAAAGATAGGCACCGAAAATGCCATACTTAAGCGCTTTCTTACGCTCCTCCGGCTTGAGGCCCATGACCATAGTAGCCAGGACAGCTGCATTGTCGACCGAAAGGAGGCTTTCAATGAGCACGAGATTGGCAATTGTGAGCAGAGACGCACCCGGATTGGCAACGATATCCTGAAGGAGTTGATACATGATACAGAATAATAAAGCAACCGCATTTACCGCGAGGGGCAAAAGTAAAGTAATGTGCCGGCATTCGGCAGCGTTGCATCAGACATTCCGACATTAGGATTAGTTTTGTGACCGAATGAAGACATTTGAAGAATTGCGGATCGTTTTTTTCGGTACTCCCGATTTTGCTGTTGCATCGCTGAAAGCGGTAATAGAAGCCGGGGGTAACGTAGTGGCCGTGGTGACAGCACCCGATAAACCTGCAGGACGGGGACAACACCTGCAGGCATCGGCGGTGAAACAGTATGCAGTAGCGCAGGGGGTACCAGTGTTGCAGCCCGAAAAGATGAAATCGCCGGAATTTCTGGAAGAACTGAGAAACCTTAAGGCAGATCTCCAGATAGTTGTGGCTTTCAGGATGATGCCGGAAGTGGTATGGAATATGCCACCAATGGGTACGATAAACGTACATGGGTCGTTGCTGCCGCAATACCGTGGGGCCGCCCCCATCAACAGAGCCATTATGAATGGTGAAACGGAGACGGGAGTGACCACCTTCAAACTGAAGCATGAAATTGATACTGGTGATATTTTGCTTCAAACCAAGGTTCCCATTCTGCCCGAAGACAATGCAGGCTCAATGCATGACAAACTGATGGTGGCCGGTGCAGAACTGCTGGTGGTGACTGTGAAGGGCCTTGCGGAGGGGACATTGGAAGAGATACCGCAGGCTGCTATAACCACCAGCGAACTGCGGCATGCACCCAAGTTGTTTAAAGAAGATATGGCAATAGACTGGACAAGCAGTTGCCACGAGATAAACAATTTTGTACGCGGTCTGTCGCCCTACCCTACGGCCTTTACGCATCTTGGCGAAAAAACAATGCGTGTATATGCAGTGCGAATTGAACCGGGAGAGACCTTAAAGAGCCCCGGAACGTATGAAACAGACCACAGCACATACCTGAGCTTTGCAGCAAAAGACGGCCGGGTCTATATCCTGGATCTGCAACTGGAGGGAAAGAAAAGAATGCCGGTTGGTGACTTTCTCAGGGGGTTCAGGGGATGACCTGAGTACTAATGACAGACACCTAACGCAATGAAATTTAATGAATTAACCGTAGTTTTATCCGCAAACAAAATACCTATATGAAAAGCACTACCAAACTACTTATTGTTCTCCTTGCTACCTTCAGCCTCACAGCAACAAGCTGCAAGAAGAAAAAAGACGACTCTGTAAAGGCAAGGATCAGCGGAAAATGGAAGCTGATGCAGACCGGCATGGACGCCAACAACAACAGTATAATGGAACCATCGGAAGTTGTAACAATACCCGATACACTTGCGCTGTTTACAACCTACCAGTCGGATGGCACGGGATCCTTGTCTGTTGAGTTCATGGGCGCATCAATATCAACAGGTTTTACATGGACTTTGCTGAACAACGATGCGGACGTGAACATCAAATCGAATGGAACCGCCAACCCACTCTTCGAAGTAACAGAGGGCACGTTCCATATACACTCGTTAACATCATCAGACCTTATTACAAGGGATTCTACAACTGTCGACTCTGTATCGGGTTACTCATGGAACGTATTTAAGAAACAGTAAGACAACAATTCATTCATTTAGTAGTTGCCGTGACCTGCGGCAACTACTTTTTATTTATTCAGCGACCGCAACGATATGACCATCAATGAGATCTTCGCCGACAAGACGCTAAAGCCAAAGGAAAAGACCGAAAAGCTATGTCAGCGTCTGGACGCCGGTGATATCGAAGTCAATGATCTTATCACATACGCCGACCGGGCTAAAGACGCGGAGAAAGCTACCTGCATAGAAAGCCTGGAATACCTTACCAAGAAAGATGCTACAGCCATAGACGTAAAAGTACTTGAATGGATCGTGGCGCAACTGGGCGCGAAGGCTCCGCACATTAAATGGGAGTCGGCAAGGGTCATAGGAAATACGATCTCTTTACACCCTGACATTGCTGAGCGCGCCGTTGCAGGCCTGCTGGACAATGCAAACAACGACGGGACTGTGGTAAGGTGGAGTGCCGCTTATGCACTTGGGGAAATACTGAAACTGAAGTTACCGATAAACGAAACGCTGTTGCCTGCCCTCAACAACATAATGAATCAAGAGGAAAAGAACAGCATCAAAAAGATCTACTCTGCCGCGATAAAGAAGGCTAAGTAAAATGAATATCCACACAGTCACCTATGGCAGATCTGCAGGCTCATGCGCGTTGATCTTACTTAGGTCCAAAAGAGTGTAGGAACCATCATCAGACCGCTGGAACATGGGTATAAAACGAGCCCCGAATAATACCTGACTGCTGAGATATGAAGTTCTCTGCTGCACCGTATTGGAGAAATGATCATCGAATGCACGCACGTAAACCATTACTTCTGCCTTGGCCTCGGAAAGTGCTTTCTGATCGTAATTGAAGAGGGGACTTTCCTCGGTGATGTTGTGCACAATCGTCCAACTGGAAGCCATTGAGTTGATTCGAGACATTTCAAGCGGGAGTGGATAAAAGCGTGTAACAGTCTTGCCGTTCTCTTCCACGTGAAGTGCTATTGTCAGTTGTGCTTCAACATCGGTCAGGTGGTTGTTTTTATAGGTAGCCATACGCAACATGAGTGCTTTCCCATTTTTGAACGGCGCCATCAATGCATTACTACTAAAGAGAAGGAACGCTCTGGGACGCGAGAACCGCCCGTAAATGAGACCGGTAACAACCGCGAAGGCAAGAATTCCGATCAGAGACTCGGTGGACGCTATCGCATTAGTAATAAGACCGGTAGGTGCAACGTGACCATACCCTACTGTAGTGAGAGTCTGGGAACTAAAGAAGAAAGCCGCAAGCAGTTCATCAATGACCGATTCGGAATGTTGGATGCCTGACAAGTTGTGCACACCGACCAAGAAGTAGATACTAGCGAAGAAAATATTCGTTGCAGTATAGAACAACATGATGGTAAGAAAGAAGTGAGCGCGTTTCATTCGCAGCAGCGTATGATAGAATGAGATACGTTCCCAAACGGGCAATCCACGTTTCCTGACGTTATTAGATCCATCCGGATTCACGAGACGTCCACCTTCAACACTACTATTCGTACCAAAACCGGTATTGTCTATATTCTTAAGCCTGAATCGGTTCTGCGGCCCTGCCATGGTGCTTTTTTCGGTTTAATTCAAAAACAAACGTAAATAGAATGAGTAATACCATACCCAGAACTCCCAACAACAGCGTACCCTTGCCGGTATATTGTATTGTACCCAGGTGGTGGATCACCAACAATACAGAACCGTATAAGATGAATTTAACGACCCAATTTCGCAGAGGGAGCAGGTGCAATGGAGAGACCTGTAAGTGCCGCGCGGTTGCGATGAGGTAGAACGCGGCCTGCAAATAGGTTGAGATAACGAAACTGAGCGCAACGCCCGGCAACCCCATCCAAAGATACAGCGGATACATTAGCAGCACCGCAAGAAGAAGTTCTGCAACTGCACCGATGTTGATTATGTGCCCTTTATGAGCACGTTGCAATACTGTTGTGAAACTGTATGCCCGAACAGGGAGTGAGAGTATTGAAACAGCAAAAATAGGAATAGCAGGTATATACTTCTCTGACAAAATTGAAACGAACAACTCACTTCGGAAGATGTAGAGAAAAAAGAAAACAGGAAAAACAATTGACGACAACATGCGCCCAGATTCGTTGACCAATTGCAATGTCGTCTCTTTTTCCGGCAGTCCGTTACGGTCGGCCAGTTGCAACAAAACGGCACTACCCGCAGCACTTAATAATATGGGCAGGAACGGAACATTCTGGGCCCCGTTATAATATATTGCCGACAGTCCTGCGGTGAGCACAAGTGCCACTGCAAACTTATCTACCCAGGTTGACAACATCTGCACCACGTCGTACAGGCCGAGGTGAAGCCAAAGAGCACGAACGGAACCGAGGTCTACAAATTCTTCAACATATCCGTCCACGTCTTTTTTAACCTCTATCAGCACAGCACAACTATACACGAAAACCCGTAACATACTAACCACCAACAACAGGGAAAATAATTCCTGAAGACTCAACCCGACTGAGAGTGCCCACCAATGGATGGCGCAAAAAGACGCCGCATACAGAAAACCCGTCCAGGTGAGCACGCTGTACTTTCGAAAAACAATCAGCAACGATTCGGTTATTACTCCTACTGAGAAGCTAAGGATAAACAATAATGCTGTGAAAAAATGCACCTGTCCAAGACGTGACTGCAAAAGAGCAAATACTACAGATAGCGCAATTGACCAGAACACGTAAATCGCATAATGCAAGACCTTGATCTTACTCAGGATATTGGCGAGAAAGTTCCGTGAATAGGTAACGATGACGTTGTGTAACCCGAAACTGATGAGCGGATATATAACATAAAGCTGGATCCAAAATAACTGGTAGTTTCCGTAATCGGTCTCGGACAAGTTGCGGGAATACCAGACGAGCACCAGCAGGTTTGCCAAGGATGGGAAAAACCGCGTGATGAAAATAAAGAAGGAGTTACTTACAAATACGCTATTTGCTTTGAGCAAAGGCATTACATTCTTCTTTGTTTAATTGCCTGATGACCCTGGCGGGATTACCTGCGATGACACAATAACCTTCAGTAAAACTCTTTGTTACGACCGAACCAGCCCCAACAATTGTAAAATCGCCAAGCCGGACTGAAGGCAATATGACAGCCCCCATACCAACCCAGCAGAATCGTCCGATACTTATCGGATCAGCAGCGTCATGCCTATCATTGTTAACCACATCGTGATTGGCAGAGATAAGTCCGACGTTTGGACCCAGATTAGTATAATCTCCAATATCGACACCGTTGGAAGCATTTATATACACACCGGGAGAATCGCCGGGAAAAACGCCTTTCCCTAAAGTGATACGACCCGGGCAGTGTATGGTACTGGTGTGGTGGATTGCCCATTTTGTGTCTGCATTCTGTCTGAGGATCTTCCGAAAGAGAAAATCCGTGAGGTAAAAGCCTACACTCATTTCCCTCCGCATGCGGAAAAAGGTCTTCAAATCATATACAGGTTTATCAGCCATAGTCAATAGTTACGTCGGAAGCCGAAATACCGGACATGTCCGGCACTACAATCAGCCTTCAGCCGGTTTCATAAAACCTTTATACAGGGCGCCAAGACAAAGTAACACCAACACAATGCTGCTGACAAATGCCACCTTCTGACCTGTATAGAAACTATCCGGCTTGAACCTAAACTCTATCTTATGGTTTCCTGCAGGGACCTTGACAGCACGCAAGACATAGTTAGCACGCATGATCGGTGTTTCCTTGTCATCGACATAAGCCTTCCAGCCTTTGGGATAATAAATATCTGAGAACACAGCGATACCTTCTTTGCTGTTGGTGCTGGTGAATGACAACTCATCCAGTCCGTATTTATTGAGCTTTATAGATGCAGAACTGTCTTTGCCAATAGACGCATTACCCACCATTTCTTTAAAACGTGTGCGTAACACAACTGTATTCATCGGGCTGAATGCACCAGCAGGAAGAGCCGTATCGCCTATTTGGGGCGCATTGAGTGCATTCATTTCGTCGTCGGCGGTGTTCACCCATTTTATCTCATTTACGAACCATGCATTACCACATGCTGTAGGATTAGGGATAACCTGCGGCGCCCCACCCTTCTGACCAGCGATAATGTATTTGGTATTGAGCATATTGAGTACCTGCCCGTTAAAACCACGACTCATCTGGCGATCTATTAGGTCCTGGTAGATCTCCATTTTTGCCGGGTGATAACCACCAACGCATTTATGGAAATAAGCCTGAACGGCGTCATTGTATGGGTCGCGGGTGAGGTCGAGGACCCGATAATAAGGGTCGGGATCCTTCATGATGGCCATGTCCACATCGCGCGGTTGGAATATCGTTTCATACTCCGAAGCATCCACATAATTGGATTCGTTGAGGTAGTTGTTAGACATAGGCAGGAGGTCGATAACGACGAGAACGCCCAGACCGACAAACAAAGCCGAGCTCTTGATCCTGTCTTTAAGATATGCCCAAAGCATACCCGCAGCGAGGAGTATGAAAACAGCACTTGTGAGTCCGCTGCGCATTGCAAGAGCAACCCTGTCTTCTTTAAGTAACTTCACCATTTCGGGTTGCAAGCGATCATCGCTACCACCTGTGAAGTCGAAGAACATGCTACCACCCACCCCGATGAGGATACAGATGCCCGCAGTAATGCCGGCAGCCAACTTGATATTTTTCCAGGTTTGAGGATCATCGCGACGGTCGAGAATCTCCTGCACGCCCCAGATACCCAATAACGGGAACAGGAACTGGGGAATAACAAGCGCCATAGAAGGTGTACGGAACTTATTGAGATAAGGGAGGTGATCGAACAAGAAGAAATTGATGCTTTCCATGTTCTTACCCCACGATAAAACGACGCAGGCCGCGCTAGCCGCAATGATCCACCATTTATGCGGTGATCGCACTGCAAAAATGCCCAGTACGAATAAAAAACAAACTATTGCTCCGAAGTAAACCGGACCACTGAGGAACGGTTGCGGGCCCCAATACAAGGGCAACTGATCTGCACCACCACCGATCGCTTCAAGCGTTTTAGGTGCTTTTTCAGCAGCTTCACCGCTGGATCCGCCATACAGGTATGGGATCATCAGACAGAAAGTCTCGCCAATGCCATTGCTCCAACGGAACGCGTATTCTTTATCGAGACCGCCATTTTCCTTTTTATCGTGCCCTGAAAGTTCGCTGGCACCACCCCTCATAGTCTCTTTTGCATATTCGGCGGTTGTGAGCAATGACGGCATACTGGGCCCGATACCGGCAGCCATTGTAACTGCAGCAATGCCGGACGAAATAAAGAACTGTTTCAGCCTTCCTTCTTTGATGGCAACATAAAGCATAACCAGTCCGAAAAAGCCGAACATGATGAAGGAGTAGTAAATAACCTGAAAGTGATTGTTGCTGAAAATGAGCGCGAACGATAAACCGAGCACGGCGGCACCAGTCAACCATTTTTCGCGATAAACGAGGTACAGACCCGCCATGGCCGCGGGCAGATAGCCCATTGTAAGCATCTTAGTTTCATGACCTACGCTTATGATAATGGCATTGTAAGTAGAGAAAGCGTATGCTATGGCCCCGACCATGGACAGCCATTTGTTGATATTGAGCACCCTCATAAGCAGGTAGAAGCACAACATGGCGATAAAAAAGAAGTAGGCAGGTTTCCCAACAGATTGAAGAACAGTCTGCACATAACCGGTGTAATTGGTATTTGCCGCACCAACATAGGTGGTATAAGTGGGCATACCACCAAACATGCTATTGGACCAAAGGGCATCTTTGCCGGTGGTCTCGTGATAGTTTTTCGCCTCCTGGGCCATTCCCTGCCACGAAATATTATCGTGCTGATTCAGCTTTTTTCCCTGTAACTGAGGATAACAGTACAGGAGCGCGAGCAACGCAAAACCAACAATTACAAGTATGTCTTGCTTAAATTTCTTCAGATCAATCTGCATAAGAATGAAAATATTAATAGAACAACAACTATGTGCATCTTGACGACCCGAGGAGTGATCGGGCATCACATGCATGACAAATCAAATAATTATCGTTCTACAGTCAAAAATAGACAGTAGAACGATAATTTCCTAAGTTATTTTGATTGTCATACAATGGGTTTCAAACGACAATTCCGAAGGATTATTGCATTTAGGAACATATCCGAACCGGTTAGATGAATCAAAAAATTAAAAGGGGACTGATGCCAGCCCCCTTTTATAAAAGTCAACGGTAAGTATTAATGGGTGATCACAACTTTGCCGGACAACTTTTCTCCATTGGCAGCAACCGTATATTGGTATACACCGGCAGGCAATGTAGCGGTGTTGAAGACAGCCTTACCTTTCTCTACACCCTGATAAGTACGCAAGTCAACGACCTGACCCAGCAAGTTGCTGAGAGAAACGGTCACATCAGCTTTTTGTCCCAATGTGAATGGAACGGTCACCTGATCGTCGGCAGGGTTAGGATAAACTGAGGCTTCCTGTATACGAGCGATGTCCTGCACTCCGACGATCACGCCACATGACGGGCACTTAACGTGGAAGTCGACATATGGATACTGATAGGTGCTGGCACCACCACTTGACGACCAAAACCAAAGAGGAATGTACTGCCCGCCCCAACCGAGTGAAGTATCGGGCAGCGTTTTATACATCCCGCTATTGCGGTTTGCAGCACTGTATGTTGCATACATAGGTGTTGTTCCAGACCCTTTGAAGATGCTATAGGGCCTGAACATATTGTACTTATATATCCCAGAAGACAAAAATGCTGTGTCATGCGGAGTGAAAGTGGGACTACCACTGATAAATGAGATAGTTGCACCTATGAGGTTGCCGGCCGGCACGTTAACATCAGGGAAACCGATGCGCCCCATGTAGGTACCATCAGAAAGTGTATCGCCCCAGGCAGGTGAAGCACCGGTATTGTCGAGAATCACGTCTTTCACAATAACAGCAGTTCCTTTTGCATGACCAGTGTTTGCGTCAAAGTGTATCCTGTAAGTATCCATTGAGTCGGATGACCCGTATGTGGTCAGCACCGCGGGATTGCCCGTCTTTGCGAGATAGACATCCGGGCCGGTTGTACCGTTTCCACGGCTGCCGTCTCCGTAAACGAATGCTACGCGAATTGTGTCAACATAAGTATTGGCAACATTAAAACCATAGACACCAAAAAAACGAAGAGAATCGACTGTGTATGCATCGGCAGAAGTCACCTTCATTTCGCCGGGATAGTAATCGAAGCGGTTAAAACCGGAATAAGAAGGATCAGTAACTGCACCTATCGACACAAGACGATTGTGAGACCAAGTGGGGGCTGATAAGGTGCCATATGGCATTACTGCCATGGTATCTTTCCATAGATAGTGTGCGGCAATGGCTGCTCCGTTACCGATCTCCTTTTCTGTGGTGTCGAAATTGCTGGCATAACTGTACCAACGTGGTGCGGCAGTGGTCTTTTGTTGGTGCTTGTTGTTATCGACCTCGGTCCTGATGACGTGCCGTAACGAAGACGCACTCTTTGTGCCCACCGGAAAGTCATTTCCGAAAGTCAGTAGCCTTTCCTGTGCGAAGGACGTAGAAGCGATTGTGCCCGCCGCAAACAATAATAGTAGTTTTTTCATTTTTGCTGATTTTTTATAGGGTGAAACAATGAATGGATGAACGCTAACTTAAAGTTAAAATTCAAGAAGCAAAAACTATACCAAACAATTTGACAATCAAGGTCTCAGGAGAAAAAAATAAAAAAATGTGTCAATCTGAACCTGAAAAAGGCCAGCAAAGTGCTGACAAAGATCAGCGGAATAGATTTGGAGTTCGAATTTTTACTTTTGGCATTTTAAAATACCTTTGCAGCCGATTACTCAAAAAAATAACCAATATATGTCACTGAACAAAATTCACGAACTATTAGGGGACAAAGCCAGTTATTATCTGGACCACACCTGCAACACCATCAGCAAAGATTCGATCTACGTTCCTTCTGCCGACCATCTGGACACGGTTTGGACACAGTCGAACCGCAATGTGCAGACTGTTAGAAGCATCAATACAATAATGAATCATGGTCGTCTTGCAGGAAGCGGATACGTCTCCATCCTGCCGGTGGACCAGGGAATTGAGCACAGTGGCGGTGCATCATTCGCGCCAAACCCGATCTATTTTGACCCTGAGAACATCGTGAAACTTGCAGTTGAAGGCGGATGTAACGCAGTGGCTTCTACCTACGGCGTACTTGGCTCTGTGGCACGTAAGTATGCCCACAAGATCCCTTTCATTGTAAAAGTGAACCATAACGAATTCATATCTTACCCTAATAAGTTCGATCAGATCATGTTCGGCACCATTAAAGATGCATGGAACATGGGTGCAGTGGCTGTGGGCGCAACAATTTACTTTGGCAGCGACGAGAGCGCACGTCAGATAGTAGAAGTAGCAAAAGCATTTGAATATGCTCATGAACTTGGCATGGCAACTGTTCTTTGGTGCTACCTGCGTAACGGCAGCTTCAAGAAAGACGGTGTTGACTACCACACTGCGGCCGACCTTACCGGTCAGGCAAATCATCTGGGTGTAACCATCCAGGCGGACATCATCAAACAAAAACTCCCTACTAACAATGGCGGTTACAACGCGATCAACTTTGGCAAAACCAGCAAACTGGTTTACGACAAGCTGACCACGGACCACCCGATAGATCTGTGCCGCTACCAGGTAGCTAACTGCTACATGGGTCGTGTGGGTCTGATCAACTCAGGAGGTGAATCTAAAGGTGCTACTGACATGGCTGAAGCAGTAATGACTGCCGTTGTAAACAAACGCGCCGGTGGTATGGGTCTGATAAGCGGCCGTAAAGCATTCCAGAAACCAATGAAAGAAGG
>JACSRV010000167.1 GCA_014879545.1 Chitinophagaceae bacterium
AGAGACAGATGTAACCATCTCAAATTCGGTTGGGCAGATCATTTCTCGCCATCATTTGTCCGCAGGGCAAGACAAGATCAGCATCGGGCACCTGCCGTCCGGCCTGTATACTGCCACAATACAAACTTCGGCCGGCACCGAACTAAAACGATTTTTGAAACAACAATAAACTACGTCATTAAAAAAATAAAGGGCGTTCCCTCACAGGAACGCCCTTCTTAATGTACACCCGGCCAGCTACTGCGCGCAGCACGCCGGCGCATCGTCACACGTACACTCACTGCTGCTTCCGCCGCAGTCACAGGCACCACAACCGGCAACAGTGGCCGCAGTGGCGGCCTTCTTGTTCTGCTCAATAGCATATGCCGCTCCCATAGAGCCGGCTATTACAACTGCAGCAACTGCTGCAAAAATTATCTTTTTCATTTTGTTTGATGTTTGTTTGATGAAAATGGATTGATGTCTATTTGGTAGCCGCCTCGGCGGCCTCAATTCATCAATACACTTCCGGAGGGTGCAATAGCTCCGCGCCTTCCCTTGCAATCACAGCATCCTCGGTCAAAAAGAAACGTTCGCGCTCGCCCATATCATCGTACTGAATATGAAAGTGCACCTGATCCTGTGTCAATGCCACACTCAGGCACACCGGGCATTGACTATACAGCGGATTGCACATTCCGCTACCACAGCAGCCTTTGTCATTGCGCTCACAACCTCCTTCATGTTTCTGCTCCCCATGCCGGCTTTGCATCTTGCCGCAGCACGCTTCTTTCCCGTCCATGGCCACTAAATGCTGCGCCACCACCGGCTGAACATTCAGCCACAGTAACGAGAAGATCAATATTGATGCTATCAGCTTCATTTACAACACAAATATACTCTCCACATACCCGTCAAAATTCTGACCGCACGCATATTCGCAAAACATTACCATTACTTTCACGTCTCTTTAAGACACACCATTCCGCCACCTTCCCTTGTCAAACATCCGCTAAGTGAACGGAACTAATTTGCCGTAGGTTGCACTAGTTTGCAAGTTTGCCGTAGGTTGCTCCTACGGCAGGCCCGGTAGCCGGTATCCGACCGGCAAATAAACTGATTGGCGAAATTCTTTCATTTGGTTACCGTTGTAATTAACCGCAAATCATTTTTCTATCATACCCCCAAAAACGCCATATCATAAAACTTTCTTTTGCCCGTTTTCCTCCACCGTAGTAACTTGTATTGAAGTTAAAGAAAATGGGGCAAAGCGGCATACATCATGAAAGTTTATCACTTCTCACCTGCGCAGAAGTGGGAAGTTTTTGCGCAGTTTTGCGCATTAGTGGGAAGCAGTACTTCCCACCTTTTTATTGACAATCAAGCAAGTACGTAAAAAGTGCGCAAAAGAAAAAAAATGCGCGGAATGCAATCGGGATCATTTCCACAATCACGGGCAACATGCAGTACCCACCTCATCGCCGTACTCGCACCGAACATATTATCTCCTCAATTAACGCTAATTTCGTACCCGTAAACAATGGAATTCAAGCTACATACCACCGATACTGCCTCTTCTGCACGTGCAGGCACACTCACCACAGCCCATGGCGATATACAAACGCCCATTTTTATGCCGGTAGGCACTGTAGGCAGCGTAAAAGCGGTTACGCAGCAGCAGCTCAAAGATGAAGTGAACGCTCAGATCATCCTCGGCAATACCTACCACCTCTATCTTCGCCCCGGCACAAAGATCATTGAACAGGCTGGCGGACTGCATAAATTCAACGGCTGGGACCGCCCTATCCTCACCGACAGCGGAGGATACCAGGTATTCTCCCTCGCCGCCAACCGCAAGATCAAGGAGGAAGGCGTAATGTTCCAGTCGCACATAGACGGCTCAAAACACCTGTTCACACCTGAAAATGTGATCGACACCCAACGCACCATCGGTGCAGATATTATTATGGCATTCGATGAATGTCCTCCATATCCGTCCGAATACAGCTATGCCAAAACATCAATGGAACTTACCCACAGATGGTTGGCCCGTTGCGTTGGGCAAATGAATAGTACCGAACCAAAATACGGATACGAACAATCACTTTTCCCCATCGTTCAGGGCAGCACATACAAGGATCTCCGCATAGCATCTTCTGATTTTGTTGCCGGCATGGAGTGCGATGGCAACGCCATTGGTGGCCTTTCTGTGGGCGAACCGGAAGATATGATGTACGAAATGTGCGGCCTTTGTTGCGAAAGACTGCCAACCGACAAGCCACGCTACCTCATGGGCGTCGGTACCCCGTGGAACATCCTTGAGAACATCGCACTCGGCATAGATATGTTCGACTGCGTAATGCCTACCCGAAACGGCCGTAACGGCATGCTTTTCACCACACAAGGTGTCATCAACATCCGCAACAAAAAGTGGGAAAACGATTTCACCCCGCTGGACGAAGGACTGGACTGCAGCACCAGCAGATTTTATACGAAAGCCTACCTGCGTCATCTGTTCATATCGTCTGAGATACTCGGTCTCACCATCGCAAGCATCCACAACCTGTCGTTCTACCTGCACCTTGTAAAGCAAGCCCGCGAACACATCCTTGCAGGCGACTATACCGCGTGGAAAAACAAGATGATCCCGGTTTTGAAACAACGCCTGTAAATAAGTTGGGCCACCTGAAAAGGTGGCCCGTGGGTATATTCCAAAAGGAGGTATTCATTAAATACAACAAGGGTCTGGTGATTGCCGTACCCGGCTGTATGGTCTTTAGGGGCTGTCTGCCAACCGCCTTCGAAGCGGTCATGAATACGTCGCATTTGCAACTTGAGTGCAAGATAACTACCCCTTTTGTGGTCACACCTCACATTCCGACGAACGGTAGCTTTTTCCCGACGAACGGTATTAACAGAGCCTCAAACCACACTTTTAACCAAAAAAAACAGGAAAAACAATAACTATGTGCTACTTAGTCTCGTTTGGACTGAATAACCGAAGGAACTCGTGCCTGATGTTTCTTGCCACCGGTATTTCCTTCTTATCCTGCATGATCACAACCCCTCCCGATTCATAACGGGTAATACAATTGAGGTTAATGATGAACGACCGGTGAACCTGAAAGAACGTACCCCCATCCGTTAGGTATTTATATGTCCCAAGATTGGTAGAACACAGGTACCTTGCATTTCCTGTCGCTATTTGAGTACACTTGTTTACGCTCTCCAAATAGAGAATATCATTCACATTGACATAATCAATACCTTGCTTACCGGGAACGCGTATCTTCTCATTCACTAACGATGAAACCTTCTGATTTTGTGCCGCAAGCATTTTGTGATTGATCCGCTCCAACGCCCTATCTACTGCGGCACTCAATTCCTGATCGTCAATCGGCTTCAGTATATATCCGGTTGCCGCGAATGAAAATGCCTTTAAAGCATAATTATCGACAACTTCCCTGCGCTGTTTCC
>JACSRV010000073.1 GCA_014879545.1 Chitinophagaceae bacterium
AAATAGCGTACATTCATATTAATAAAATCTCCTGTTATGAAGAAAAGTTCTTTACGTTTTATATGCGCATCAGTACTGATGGCATTGGGCACCACAGCAGGTGCACAGGGAGTGATCAACACGATCGCGGGGACGGGAATTTCCGGCTACGGCGGTGATGGTGGTCCGGCTAATGTGGCACAACTGTCATCGCCATCGGGCGTGGCAACGGATGCCGCAGGTAATGTCTACATCGCGGATAAGAACAACCACCGTGTGCGTAAAATTGACGCAGCAACAGGTGAGATCTCGACTTTCGCAGGAAACGGCACTTATGGCTTCTCGGGCATGGGCGGCGACGCTGCACTGGCAAGTATCAAGTATCCATCGGCTCTTTATTTCGACAATGGCGGCAATCTCTTCGTGAATGATAATTTCAACGATATTGTATTCAAGATCGACGCCGGTAGCCATGCAATCCATAATCACTGCGGCGACGGTCATCAGGGTAGCTCGGGCGATGGTGGCCATGGTCATCATGCACGCACCTGCGTACCTGATGGTGTTGGCGGTGACAATGCAGGCAACATCTATGTGATGGATATTGGCAACCACAAGATCAGGAAAGTAAATTCTGACAACATTGTATCAACTTTTACAGGCACCTACACAGGTCCGTATGCTAACCCGGCTCCGCTTGCAAGCACCAGCTGGGGAACAATGAATGGCATATGTAGCGACAATATGGGGAACCTCTACGTGTCTGACGCGGGCAACCACATCGTGCGGAAGATAGATATGGCAACAGGCATGGTGCGTACAGTAGCAGGAACAGCGGGTATGGCCGGCTACTATGGCGATGGCGGCAATGCTACCAACGCATTATTGAACAGTCCGAAAGCGCTGTACCTAAATGATGAGGGATATCTTTTCATATGCGACCCCAATGCTAACGCGGTGCGTGTGTTAAACACTACCAATGGCATTATCAATACACTTGCAGGCACAGGAGCCATGGGATACAGTGGTGATGGCGGAGCGCCAACTGCCGCACGCCTGAACAGGCCAACAGGTGTTTGGCAAGACGCAGGAACAGGCAAGATTTACATTGCAGATGCCGGCAACCAGCGTGTGCGTGTGATAACAGGCAGTGCCTACAGAAATGCAACAATGGGCAACACGGCAACTACAACCTCAAGCAGCATATTCCCGAATCCGTCCACTGGAGTGTTCACTGTTGAGACTTCCGGAGCTGCAACTATAGAAATATTCAACGTTGCCGGCCAACTGGTGCATACACAGTCTACGGCAGACAGTAAAGCAGTAGTTGAATTGAAACAAGCCGCAGGTACCTACACTGTGAAAGTGAACACAGCCAACGGCACTGAGTCACACAAAGTGACACTTGTGAAGTAATACAACCTTTGGAATGATACAACAGAAATGCACCCCAACCGGGTGCATTTCGTATATTTGGTAATAACGAAACAAAGATCATGGCTTTACTTCGCTTCATCTTGTGTTTACCAATGTTTCTGGCGCTTTCTGCTTTTCAAGGTCGGGCTCAGAGCATCATCACCACTATCGCGGGAGACGGTATTACACAGTACATTGGCGATGGCACACCGGCCACGATCTTTTCACTGGCCCACCCCGAAGGGATATTTGTTGATAATTCCCTAAACGTGTATGTAGCCGACAACTACAATCAAAGGATCAGGAAAATAACGCCCGGAGGCACCATATCTACCCTGCTGGGAAATGGCACCACCGGCTACACAGGAGACGGCGGGCCGGCATCAGCAGCCACCATGAACAAACCCAATGGTATAGTGCTGGACACTGCAAAGAATATGTTCATAACCGAATGGTACAATAGTGTGGTGCGACGGGTTGATGCATCTACAGGTATCATCACCACTGTGGCAGGCACGGGTACCAGTGGCTATAGTGGCGACGGCGGGCCGGCAACAAATGCAAAATTGGGAACACCCGGTGGCGCCTGCCTGGATAGAGATAACAACATATATATTCCCGATTATGCCAATCACCGCATTCGGAAAGTAAACGCAGCATCAGGTATAATTACAACCATTGCCGGAAACGGCACTAACGGATACAGCGGAGATGGTGGCCCCGCAACCGCGGCTACCCTTTCGTACCCTGTAAGTATCTGCAGAGATATCTGGGGAAATTTACTCTGGGCCGAATACGGAAACAATGTGATCCGCAAGCTGGATATAATAACGGGAGTCATCTCAACAATTGCGGGAACGGGCGTGAATGGATATAGCGGCGACAATGGTCCTGCAACATCAGCAAAACTGGGCCAGCCCAACGGCGTGTTTGTTGATGCCGCGGCAGTTGTGTACATATCAGAAGATGGCAACAATGTGATACGGGCGGTGAACACCGCCGGCATCATCAAGACTATTGTAGGAACAGGAGCGTATGCCTATACCGGCGATGGTGGCCCCGCGACTGCTGCCACCATATACAACCCATACGGTGTGTATGTTGACGTTGTTGGCAACCTGTACATAGCTGACGCAGGCAACTCCGTTATAAGGAAGGTTACGAATCCCATGGCCGCGCCAGATGTAGTAATCACAAAACAGCCATTCTGCGTGGCGCCCAACCCTACTGCCGGCGTGTTTTCCATAACACTCCCTCACCATTGCTCTTATGTTGAGATCGAGATCACTGACGTATGTGGCCGGACAATCTACAAAGAGGCTACTTCAGGGCAGCGCTTTCAAATAGACCTTAAGGATAATACAACCGGTATATATTTCGTCCATGTTCAAACCAACGATGGTAACGAAACATGCAAGTTGATAATTGCACAGTAAGATCGACAAATTCCACTCGTTGTTTTCGCGTAAAACGAACTATTTTAGCGTATCAAGGTTAGACTATGTTTTTAGAACCACATCAGCCCGGGAGACAGAAAGGATGGATGGAAGTGATCTGCGGCGGAATGTTCTCCGGTAAGAGCGAAGAACTGATACGCAGATTGAAGCGTGTGCAGATAGCCGGAAAAAAAGTAGAGATATTCAAACCGTCTATGGACACACGTTATGACGCTGAAAAGATCGTATCTCACGACCAGACCGCCATACGTTGCACACCGGTGAACAGTGCCGGCAACATACTGCTACTGGCCTGGGGCGTTGACGTTGTGGGCATTGATGAGGCACAGTTCTTTGACGAAGGGCTGACCGAAGTAGTAGAAAAACTGATGATGCTGGGGATCCGCGTCATTGTTGCGGGCCTGGATATGGACTATACAGGAAAGCCATTCGGGCCCATGCCTGCACTACTGGCCAAGGCCGAGTATATTACCAAGCTGCACGCGATATGTGTGCAGTGCGGCGACCTTGCCAACTACTCTTACCGAAAAACAAAGACAGACGACCTGCTGCTGCTGGGCGAAAAAGACGATTATGAACCGCGCTGTCGTCATTGTTTTTATGAGGGATAGCGATATTGCGTAACCCAAGCGCCATGTCACTTGAAAGCACTTATAAACATCTCTAATCGATGAAAACCGAGGAAAGCAGCAAAACCTATCTTGCCATTGCAAAAACAATTGTAATGCAATTTTGCTGGCTGCTACTCTCAGGGAAAGCCACCGCTCAAGATAATTCTACGAAATACGCGACAGCGTTCTCCAAGGGCAGAATTGAAGAAGCGTACACGCTGGTGCATATTGATCTTTTCAATAAAATTGACGCGGGGACTGCATCGCTCTTTATTGGTCGCCTTCTTATTCTCAAAGGCCAGACTGATTCCGCCATTTACTATTTTAGAAACACCATCTCTATTGACAAAGATCACACATGGAGGTCAGCATGGGCACACGCAGAATTAGGCACGTGTTTGGCGAAACATAACGAACATGACGCTGCAAACTCCGAATTTCGTAGGTGTATTGAACTGAACAAAACTGAAAACTCCGTAAAATATGCGAGTTCCTGGCTACTCTCTGTTACTGACCCATATGTACTGGCAGCCAAATTCAGGTTAACAAAAATAGAGTCAGATTCTATCATCTACTTTTTTGAGAAAGACAAGAAATTGCTGAAGAAAACTTCCGAATATGTAACACTGCACAACGGGGTGTACCAAAGCCTATCAAGCGAGTTTGAACCGGTCCTACCTCGAAAACTATCGTTTTATGTTTTCACTGACAGAGAGAATGCCGAAAAAAAACTGAAGAGAAAACTCGGTTTTTCTTTGCCAGAAAATGCAATGTGTTTCAGTATACGCGACCAGACACCCGGACACGAGATGGCACATGTGCTGTCATACTGGTCGGAAGGAACCCCATGCAAATACAGTAACAAATTTATAAACGAGGGAATTGCAGTTTGCTTTGACCACACATCGCGGAATAAAATGCAGGAAGCAAGGGCGGTCATAGGCCGGTCAACCTCACCAATAAGTGTGACCCAATACTGGAACTCACCCAATGCTTACCCAACAAATATACTTTATCCGATTGCCGGTGCTTTCGTAGAAAAGATTCATAAGCTTCTCGACAAAAAGCAATTCAGATCGTTCATAAAAGATCAGCGACCTGAAACCTTAAAACAGATCCTCGGAAACAGATACGATCAACTTATCGCTGAATTCAACGCAGAACTTTATGCGCCTGAATAATGCAACTCCAAAGAAATAGTGTTCACAAAAAACGGCTACTAAAAGCTACAATTGACCTGCACATAAATATTGCGACCCGGCCTGTAAACACGCCCCCAGTCAGTATGCTCACGGTAAGTAGCGTCAAACAGATTCTCGCATCCACCCTCTATCGTAAACGCCGTCAGCCGATACATTGTAGCATAGGCCAGCCGTATGTTCCCCTTAAAGAAACCCGGTGTTCTGACCTCTCGTGCCGCTACGTTCACCCTATCCTGCGCAACGGCCATTTCTGCATCCAGTTGGGCAGTCCACCTACCTGTCTTTTTCCTTACAGAAGATATGTTTCGGAACGGATTGATGAGTGGCAATGGCGTTCCCTTGTCGTCAGTTCCGTAGTTATACCGGAATGTAGAAACTACCTGTGTGGCACGAGGCGCCTTCCATACAAATGCGGCCTCTGCTCCTGCCATATTACCATAGCCCATATTTGCATACCGCTTCACGCCCAGGGCACCTATCGTCATGGTGCCCCATGTAGGTTCGTACACGCCCATAATGTAGTTATATACTCTGGATGCAAATGCAGTCATACTTACCAATACGTCCGACGTGCTGTAAGACAGCGACACATCTCCCTTAAAGGCATTTTCCGTCTTCAGGTCCGTTCGACCAATATAGTCATAGTTATCAAAAGCATTGAACAGATAAAATCCATACAGTTCACTCTGTGTAGGCATTCGCTCGGCATAGGCTACGGTCGCCACGGTCTTGAAATGTTCAGACAGATCTCGCGAATAAGCGAATGAAAGGTTTTTCAACAAACGGTTCACAGATTGGTCAGGATGTTCCTGCAGTACTGTCAACTGATCTCTCGCATCTTGTGTAGTGAGAAAAGACGAGAACTGATCGATCCTGGTTGATACAATGATTGACGACAGCGTATCGGGGCGAACGGTATACGTTGCTGCAACACCCGACTGAATTGTTCTGTTATCGGGCCACGTAAGCATATACATATCAGGCTGACCCGGTTGGTACATGGTCATAGACGCATACAGGTCTGTCGCTGAAAAGTCGCCTCGCAACGACAACTGACGACTAGCCCCGAGTCGGAGGGAAGCCTCGCCAAATGCGCCCAATGTAGTACTGCGTCCGGGCATATCCATATGCATAGCCACATTGGGTCGGTGCGTATCGTCCATCAAATGGTACACCGTGTTTCCATAAACCTTGTACTGCATACGCTCCCAGCGCGCCTCAGGCTTCCACTTCATCAGGCTCAGCGACGCTATACGCGCGGCCGCATACCCTACATCCATAGGCAACGCCGGATAACCAATAAAATAGCCATCATCATACAAGAAATCAGCCTTCATGTTCCAGCTGTCTGTCAATTTATACAATGCCGAAAGTCCGGCATTCATCTTTTCATAGCGCGAATTCGCAACAACGCCACCGCCGCCGGCACGGTAGTCGCCGGCCATTCTGTACGTAGCATTTGTGCGTACCGCCCATCTCTCCTTCGAGAAACTCAACTGGCCACTTTCATAAAAATACCCGGCCGCGCTTTGATAGCCACTGCTCACCGCACCCGACACAGAGCGATCGCAACCACAAACAGGCTCACGCAACCTAAGATCAACGGTACCGCCCACATTAGAGCCCACCTGCGCCACACCCGATGTCTGGATGTTGATGCCTTTGAGGTTTTGGGGCTCTACATATACCGTCACAGGGTCCATCTTGTCGGTACATGCGCCATGTATGCGCATACCGTCTATCAACACACTCACCTGACCCGAATTGTAAGTCCTCAACAACGGCTCCGACCCATAACTTCCCCGGCGCACCATTGTCACTTCAGGCATGCGCGCCAGTATATCCTCGGTGGTAGCTGCCTTGTTGGCAACGTAAAAATCCTTTATCTGGCGTGTCTGATCAGATAGCACTCCCCTAACCACTACTTCGTCCATTGCCACCACCGTATCGTTGCGCACAGCTTCCTGAGCGTTGCCGACTGCAGGAAGCACCGCTAACATAAAAATAATTCTTGCTTTCATACTACATTAATCTGCCGGGACAATATCTGTCCCGGCAGCGTGGGTTAGAATGTGAAATCAAAATAGTGAGCAGAATCAATTACGGTAGCCCCTTTCGAGATTTTGATAGCGAGCTTCCATGTACCGGTCATGGTATAGTTCACCTTGCCTTTATAATGGCCGTTGGATGTATGAACCGGATCAACATTATTGGGTGAACCATGCCCCATTGATGGCATCGTCGGTACAAATGAAATAGTGAGGCTGCTATCTGCCGGAAACGACATCATAGACATCTTCCGGTACACAACCAACTCCAGGTCGTTAGCACCAACAATTGTTTTCGCCCCCGGCACCAGCCCTACAAAGTACTTTGCAGAGTCAACAGGAGATACAAAAGAGAACATCCTTGCCTCTACGGGGTCCTTAACATGTATCGACAGCTTTGCTTTACCGCTCCTGGAATTGTTTAGGTTCGTTACCGAAACTCCCAAAGTCCATGTCCCCCCCATCGAAGACATAATAAAACTGACACTACATGGAAACAACATATTCTGCGCCATCGATGAAGCAGGACGCTCATACGGTGCAGCATGCGACATAGTGGCCATATTCATTTCAGGCATCAGGCTGATCTCAGCACGCTCAACATATTCATTAGTCACAGAGTCGGTGAGCGCTATGTATAGTTTATTGTAGCCGGTAAAAGCGGAGTCTTTCGCATACACATCTACCTTAGTGGCGGCGCCATCGGCATAGCCCGAGGCAAGTTTGATATATCCGACAGTGGGATCGGGCTTGGTGGTTACATTATTATCGTTCTTCTTGCAGCTGAATAGAGAGGTAGCAAGAAGTAAAATTGTGAGTGTCTTGGATATTTTATTGAAACTTTTCATTGTTTGTTTGTTTAGAATGTAATCAGGCGATGCCCGCGATCAAAGAGAGCAGCGGGCTTGGTGGACCGACGTGGATAAAACACAGGCGGACCAACAGCCAAAAAGTAATATTGATTTAGAAATTCGGATGTAAAGAACACATCCCGTCGATAAGTAAAATAAACGTCTAAACAAACAAAGACGGTGGATGAAAGACAGATCGCTCAACACCTGTTGCGAGCACATCGTTCCGGCTTCTATAGATTGGCAAATCAGCTACCTCGGCAGCACCTCGCGAGATGCCGAATTCGTTGTATTCAAAAAACAGAACTACTACTTCCTCAGTTGTCCGGTTCCTTTTTTCACTCTTCTGCCCCTCACTTTCGTTTGCAAGCTTCTTCTTCAGGTAACATTTACCGTTACAGTGCAATTGCGGGCGACTCCTGTTTTCACATAGTTGCTCGGTAATGAACTTTCTGTTGGCAAAATACTCCGATACCACGAGAGCAGCACTAAAGGTCTGCAGCAGAACCGCTATAAGCATCCATATGGCAAATATCTTCTTCAGACCGCTCTATTTTCTTGGGCAAAGATAGCCCCACGAGCGCTACGACAATTATGATTGCACGCATATTTGCATTTATGATCTTTGTCAGCTTTTCACCAATACAGATCTCCTATAGCCGGATATGAATGTGAAGGGTGTCGGGGAAAATACCCTCGAAAGGGTATCAAAATTTCAATAGAGCTGCCCACTTTTGTGATTGCCGCAATAATGACGTATATTAATGTTGCTTCTTCTATTTATATTAGTTGTAACCGGGATCAGAAACAGTAATAATGAGAACATTCCTGAACACGCTGCTGGCGATAATCCTCCTGTGTGCCATCCGCACCACAGCGCAATCTGACGATCTGGATAGCCTCCGGCGGCTGTTAGGCAAAGAGAAAAACGACAGTTCCCGCGTAGTTCTGCTCTCGGAACTGGCATACAACCTTTCCATGGTTGCACCCGACTCGGCACAACCCTACATCGACGAGGAACTGGAACTGGCAAAAAAACTGAACATCCCCAGACTTATTGCGAACGCGCTCAATGACCAGGCGCTGCATTGTTACCATCGCGGCGACATAAAAAGATCACTTGCCTTCAACCTGAAAGCTTTGGAGATACGCCGCACTATTGGCGACCCTGCACTGCTCATCAGCTCTCTTAATAAAATAGCCATCTGCCACAGCGAACTGGGGGATCAGAACAAAGCGCTACAATATAACCTTGAAGTGCTGAAACTATCGGAGCAAATACAAAATCAACAGTACATAGGTCTGACTCTGGCCAACATAGCCGACGTAATGCTCAACACAAAACGCTACGACGAAGCATCAAAGTACCTCCGTCGATCCATAAATATTGCCATTGCCAACGAGGATAGTGTGCGTCTGGGAGTTGCCTGCCACGAAATGGCAACAGCCTTCGAAGGGTTAAAGAAATTCGACAGCGCCTATCACTATCAGAAAACGGCAGTTCTTGTCCTCGAGTCAGTTGCGCCCGATTACAACTCACTGTCCCGCGCATACAACAATATGGCATTTTTGCTCCGGAATATGATGCGCGATGCTGAAGCGCTTCCCTACTATAAAAAAGCGCTGCTACTTGCCCTGGAGCAGCAGAATGGCGACAACATTTGCTTTTACGCTGCCAATGTGGGTTCTATTCTCGTTGACCTGCGATCGCTCGACTCAGCGCGGCACTATCTTCGCTTTGCACTGTCCCGACACCAACCTGGCTTCAGTCTGCGCACCCTGAAAACCGCATTTGCCTCAATGGGAAATTACTTTATTCTGAAAGGAAATGCAGATTCAGCCATCATTTACTACAACCAATACACGGCTGTTTCTGACTCAATCTACTCAGAGGAGTCGCTGCGACAAATAAACGAGTTGCACACACGTTACGAGACAGAACAGAAGGAACTGCAACTGCAACACCTGAACGACAAGAACACTATTATGCAGCTGTCTATCTTCAGAAAGAACGTGGCAATATGGTCCATCTCAGCAGCGTTCATTCTTGCTTTAATATTGGGGGTACTCTTCTATAAACGCTATAAACTGAAGCAACAGGCGAGGTTGCAGGCCGAGATATTGAAACAGAAACAAATGGCCTCTGAAGCAGTAATAGCGGCGGAAGAATATGAACGCAAACGTATTGCAGGAGAACTACACGACGGAATTGGCCAGATGTTCTCGGTTGTAAAAATGAACCTCTCCGGCATTGCCGACAGAACAGAGATCTCAGGCGAAGACAAAAACCTACTGGATAAAACCATAAAACTCGTAGACGAAAGCTGCCGTGAAGTGCGCTCCATCTCGCATCAGATGATGCCCAATGTACTTAATGAGACAGGATTTACGGCTGCTATCAATCAGTTTGTAGATAAGATCGACAGCCACCGACTTGATGTAACCCTTGACATAACCGGCTTCGAGAAAAAAATACCAGGAAACGTAGAAGCCGTGGTATACCGAATTGTTCAGGAATGTGTGAACAATGTCATCAAGCACGCGAAAGCCTCACATCTCGACATTCAGATACACAATGAAGGCGATCACATTTCAGCCACAATAGAAGATAACGGAACGGGCTTCGATACTTCGCTCCTCGAAACGTCCGGAGGCATCGGCGTAAAAGGCATGATAGCTCGCCTAGAGTTTCTGGGCGGCAAAATGGAATACGATTCCGCCCCCGGCAAAGGTACAGTTGTAGTAATTCACATACCCCTTAAAGCATATGAACAACAATAAAAAGATAAAGATCTTTATCGTTGACGATCATCAGATAGTGATTGACGGCATTTGCTCGCTTCTGGTCAACGAGCAGGAATTTCAGATATGCGGTACTTGTAGCGACCCCACAAAAGTGATGACAGAGTTGCAGCAGCACATCCCCGACATTGTTGTCACCGATATTCAGATGCCCGCCCTTTCGGGAGTAGAGCTGGCGCGCAACATTGCCAAAAAATATCCCGACACGCGTATACTCGCATTGTCCATGTTCGGCGACATCAGCAGCATTCGCCAGATGCTGGATTCAGGCATTTCAGGCTACATACTTAAAAATACCGGAAGAGAGGAATTGATACGAGCACTGCACACACTGGCAAGAGGAGAGAACTACTTCTCGCCCGAGATAACCCGCGAACTGGCCACTGCCGTAAAAAGCAGAACGCAACACAGTGCAGCACACCTCACCAACCGAGAGATAGAGATCATTCGCCTCATTGCGCGCGACCTCAGCAACAAACAGATTGCAGGTGAGCTCTTCATAAGTGAACGAACAGTGGAAACTCATCGCAAGAACATACTGCGCAAAACGGGCAACCAGACTGCCATAGGACTGGTAAAATATGCCTACGACAACAAGATCATTTGATGTTGGCGCGGAAGGCTACTTTCCCTTCAATGCAGCAGCGATCATGGACTTCAGCACTTTCAGATCCACGTCCGCCAACTTATTGATGTAAAGACACCCCTTTCCGGTTTTGTGTTTGCCCAGTTTCTTCAACCTGTCGGCATCTTCGTGAATATTAGCCGAAAGGTACAAAGCGAAGTTCGCCTTGCGCGGCGAAAACCCTATCTTCATCCAATCTACCTCCCGGCCTGTATTGGGACTTTTGTACTTGCGGTTCCCAAAGCCGACTATTGAACTGCCCCACATCACAGCAGGCTCGCCCGATGCCTTAGTCATCATCTCGATAATGGCAACTGTATCAGCGCGCTTTTGCTCGTCGGCAACGGTGCTTACAAAATCATCTACGCTCACCTCCGTCGGTTTCGTCTTGATCTCTGCGGGTTTTGATTTCTTCTCTGCCATAGACTATGATAGATTTACTAACCAAGTGAAATTACTACAATTTTCTGCTGTCATTTTGCATTTTTCCAACGGCTATTTTGCCAAAACAAAGTCTTTATTTGTTACAACCATTGTTACCCGGTAATTTTAGATACACAACTACTACCAATGGACACAACCACAAAAAAACGAGGCCCCGGCAACAGGGTGCTGGTGTTGCTGGTAACACCCGTGATCGCTTCACTGATCGTACCGGTCATCATCCTCGATATTTGGGCCGAGATCTACCACCGCGTCTGCTTCCCTATCTACAAGATCCCGTACGTGTCCCGTAGCAAATATGTCATGGTGGCCGACAGGCTAAAGCTACCCTATCTGAATCCGGTGCAAAAGATAGGATGCGCCTATTGCGGCTATGTAAACGGACTGATGCGCTACTGGAAAGAGATAGTGAATCTTACAGAAAAACACTGGTGCCCCATAAAACACGCTATGAACCAACAGTTCGCGGCGGCCGAGCATCAGGAGCAAATGAAATTTGGCGAATATGGCGATGAAGCAGCTTTTAAAGACAAGTACATGAAAAGCTGAGAAACCCGAATTATTCGTCGTTCAGGCCCTTGCCCGCAAGTATGGCCGGAAGACATTTTTCAACCCTGGCAGCACGCGTCTTAGACTGCTTTGCCGATGAAAAGTGCAGCAAATATGCCCGCTGCCGACCGGGTGTCAGCTTCGCAAAAGCTGCTTTCAGATCAGGTGCTCCATCCAGATACTCCTGAAACTCAGGCACCACTTCAAACTCCTCCACTGCCTTCAGCACCACACGTTTACCGGCTTTCTCCAATGCCGCTGCTTCCCTGATGTATGTCTTTAGTATTGCAGACTGCCGCTCCACGGTTGCCGTATCTGTAAAACGGGCCTGCCGCGCTGCCTGCACATTTGCCGACTGCTGTACCAGGATCTTCTTGGCATCTTTCAGCAACGTGCCATTAAAGAAAAGAAACGCGCAGTAGTCTTTAAAAACATGAATAAGCACCACATTACGCCCGTCAGTAGTATAGCAGGGGCAGCCCCACTTCAATTCTTCCGTAAGGCCACAATCCAAAGCTATTGAGCGCATCAGTGCTATCTCCTGCTGCCAACGTCCGGGCTTGTCAAAATAAAAATCGACTTTCGAATTCATGAGACGTAAAAGTAACTAAATTGTCTTTCGCTTGCCGGCCGAAGAAAATTCAGTATGGGCTACGCGGGCACCTTCTCACCGGGTGCATATGCTACCTTTTCTATCTTATTCTTCACAGGCTGCAGCGTGCGCAAATAACGATACACAGCTTTCAACTCCGGATCGCTCATGCGCGAGAAAGAACCCCATGGCATTTGCGAACCACTGAACACACGCCCCTTGCGGAACCTGGCTATAAATGCTTCCTCACTCCAACTGCCCATAATGCCTGTCTCAGGGTCTGGTGTGAGGTTTGGTGTAATGAAGGTGTAACCCTCAGACATCGCATCGGCCGGCAATTTGAAACCACCTGCAAACAAAGGTCCCAACGCCTTTCCTGTGTGCAGATCCCTCTCGGTATGGCAACCTACGCAATTGGCCACCCTATGCGCAACATATTCACCGTATGCAATGCTGCTGTCCACCGGCACCGAAACAGGCGGCGTGTTTACAGGAGGCATGGGTTTGAAAGCGCCCAACGTTATCAGCGCTTTACCCAGCAATGAATACTCGGTGGGCTCTATCTTGTTCTTCACCGGCTCCTGCGACCGCAGGAATGAGATAAGGGCAACCATATCTTCGTCGCTCATTTCCTGAAATGGCATGAACGGGAACATGGCCTTGTCGTTGTGGTTTACGGAATAGCGAAGCGCACGTACCAGCTGGCCATCGGTTAGTTTGCCTATACCTGTTTCTTCGTCCGGCGTAAGATTGCCGGCCCTGAATTTTCCCGGCGGAATATCTACAGCCCAGCCACCTATCAGCGGCATCTCCTTGCCTTGGTCAATCTCAGCCTTTTTTGACAAAGGCGTATGGCAGGATGCACAATGCGCCGGTCCGAATGCCAGGTATTTTCCGCGGGCGATTACCGCAGGGTCTTTGCTTGCATGCAGATTATCGGGTATCGGAACAATAAAGTCTTTGTTGCCGGCCACACCGATATATGCTATCAGTGACCCGAACAGGATAACAATTACCAATACAACACGAAGTAGTGTCTTTTTCATAGTTTTTGCTTTTGGGGAGAAGTGCAATAAAGATGCTTAACTTAATGATGCAATCATTTTGTTAAGTTGTTTTGTAAAGATTATAATTTCTGCTTTAAAATCATAGAAATTTGAATAAATAATTTCATGCGACTATCCCCCTACCATCACTTAACCCTCGCCGGCTTGTTCATAAACGAACAAAGACCGTCCATGTTGGACGGCCTTTTGCGCAAAGGCATTTCGAGTACTAATTCAGGCCATCAGGTCAATGCGATATTACCAATCTGCCAACCACTGTGTTTGCTTCCCCGTCTGATATCTGATACAGATACACACCTGCAGGGAAGGATGATGATGGTATAGCCAGGCTTCCGATGAAATGTCCGTCATAAACCACACGACCCGCAACCTGCGAAATAAAGATGCGTGAAGTAGCCTTACCATCTGTCCGTACCACGATCTTGTCGGACGCAGGATTGGGATAAACCGAAACTCCTTTCTCCGGGTCATCAACGCCCACACCTGTAGGGCTGCACAAGGTGCAGTTCTTAGCATAAGTAACGGCACCATCTGCCGCCAGGTCTGTCTCAAATGCAGTGCCTGCCGGGCAGTTGCCCTTCAGCGTATAATTGAGCCATGGAATAAGATATTTATTGATGGTCGCATGCTGCGCAGCACGGGTGATGCCTGGTGCTGGAGTGCAGGTTGCCTCACCAAAACTACAAGTGGTGCTTGCTCCTGCCATCTGACAATGACTCCCGCCCTTTATAGTGATGTAGTGTTTGCAGGCTGCGGTAAGTGCATCATACATAGGGCGTTGGTTTGTTGAAGGTGCAGTCACACAATCGTTCTCGCCCGCAAACACAAGCGATGGTGCTTTGACCGACGAAGCCGCACTGATGGCCGACGGCGTTGTCTCAGCAGCAGCAAATGTCACCATTGCCTTTATGGACGCGTCGTAAGAACGCGCTAGGAAAGCGGCACCTCCGCCCATACTGTGACCCATCACACAATTGTTGGTATCGGTCTTTCCATACAGCACCGATGTTGTTTGCGCGCCCAAGGCCGTTACCTCGCGCAGCACAAACGCGAGATCCTTGCCAAATTCGCTGTGCGACGGTGAAAACGAACCCTCTGTGGTGGGAAAGGCAATGATGTAGCCATTAGCCACAACAGCATCACGTATGTTCGCATAGGCATCATAGGTCATCACAAATCCATGCCCGAAACTGATGACAGGCGCCTTTCCCGGATAGGCTGCCGCAAACGGCTTATTATCACCGGCCACATCCGCAGGATAAAATATCTCCACCGGCACCGACCGGTTACTTCTTGCCGCATCCGTAAATGTTTTTGTTACGTGCCCCACCTGGTATGGCTGACCATATATCACACCAAACCCAAACACGGCAATGCATAAAACTATAAGACGGTTGAAAACATACGTAGACGCCATTTTGTTTAATATTTTACACACAATATTAAACAAAATAAATTTATACCAAGGATATACTTTGTACGGTCCTCATTAATTGGCTGCGGCCCCTACCAACACAGGTTTTAAAAATATCGCCCTCTGTGGGAACGACGACGACCCAACAACTGATCGAAGAAAGTATAGAATAACACTAACACACTTAGCGGTAGTAGCACCGGCAACAATACCACAAATGCCAGCAAACCACCTGTCAGACTGAGGCCCATGTGCGGCTTGATGTTTCTGCCATCGGCATCGGCAAGCAGAATTGCTGCGCCACCGGTGACAAACGTCCCGACCCCCAACAATAATGCGGGCCAAAACGCAAGCGGCCACAATGCAATGATAGCAACAAGACCGGCAACACTCAATAAACCACCCACAAATGCAAGCAGCGCAATTCCCCGTACCTGCTTCGTGGGAACGAAATGTGCCCTATGTCCATACTCTCTTCGGGCTGCAACAGGACTATCAACCACCGCAATTTGCGCGCGTGGCGGTAGCACAAATCCTGCATAGGCAGTATTGCCCTGCATCATCGCCAGAAATAAAAGCAGGAAAAGTAGCATCTTCATGCACACAAACTTTCGGGATTAACGGACAGGAATCAAAGTTTATTGCTGTGGAAAAACAACGGCGATTACTCTGAAACTGCAGGAGCGTCTGTTTTAGTCCTGTTCAAATAGGGCAGATCCACTTCCGCGACATCCATCCCCATGGCGTAAAGCAATACCGGGAATAACTGGAACAGCAATCGCTCTGCAGAGGTGGACAAATGCCACGTGAGATCCTTCGGTGTAACAAC
This sequence comes from Chitinophagaceae bacterium, assembly GCA_014879545.1. GTDB lineage: Bacteria > Bacteroidota > Bacteroidia > Chitinophagales > Chitinophagaceae > Nemorincola. The sequence continues at coordinate 15,887 of JACSRV010000073.1, forward strand.
ATACACCAGAAAGTAAGCAAAGACACTCACCAACACCAGCAGGAATCTCTTGGAGGGCAGGCGCTTGGTTACTGCGCACAAAACAAGATAAACCGCCACTATCCACCGGCTGTATGCTAACCGCTGATTAAACACATCTGCAAAGAAATCAAAAACAACTCCCCAGCGCTCGCGTTGCAGCAGCAAAGAGAAACTATCCCCGCCAGTATCGCGTACCAGGTCGTTCTGCACCGGGCACACCAACTTAAAGATAACCACCATAAGAAGTGGCACTGCCATTGCCGGCAATGTAAAGCGCAGAGCACTACGAGAAAAAAATACCGGAGCGTAAATCACCATAAATATGGCTGCTAATACAGCGCCTTCATTTTTCGTCCATACACACAGCCCCGCAAACACTACCGCAGCCATCAGGAGTTTGTAATTGTCCCTCGCATACTGCACACACACCAGTGCACTCAACAAGAAAAATGACAACAACGCATCAGCATACTGCGTGGTACTGTTGATGATGTAATAAGCCTCCACTACAAACAAGGCAAGAATCACCGCCGCCACCGGCAAACTCTTTCGTTCTATCTCGTTATACACAACAACTGGTATACTGATAGCCACGAACATGCTGAATACAAATGGTATCATGTATCCGTCTGCCGAGGAGAATAACCTCATAAAAAATGCCAATGTAGCCGGTAATGCCAGCGGATAATCAGGATGGCCATTGGTCACATTCTGAAACATTTTCCGCCAGTTTTCGGCGTCTGTCAGCGTCCGGGCATGCAAGTTCCATATGGTCCACGCGTCCCACCCGCCATACTTAGGCGCCATAGCCGGTCCGGTTATCGCCAGTCCGGCCACACCTGCAGCCAGCAACACCAATGATATCCACTGCTGCTTTGCAGCGCCCTCCGCCTGCACCTCCGAGATCGTTGTGGCCGGGATCAGCCATTTGCCCAGTAAAAAGAGCACAGTCAAAGTAGCAGGTGCCGCCAACAATAAAGGCAACCCCATCAATAACGACAGGAAATAAATGCTGCTGATACAACCAACACCCATGCCGGCAAACATCATATATCGGTTACGTTCGCTCATCTGCTGCATGTGGCCACAAAATAAAAGTTCTTACTTCTGGTCTTCGCCAGCACATGGCGGTCACCCTCTATAGCAGCCTGCACTTTTCCATATACATTCTCATTGCACATGGTAAGCACTGTATCACACTCGCGCTCATCGGGCGAGAGATACCTCGGTGCCAGAATGTATCGGGCATAGGCAAGTGCGTAATCCTTTCGGGCGGGATCGCCGATATACTGAAACGACATATTGCTACCTGCAGGTGTGGCTGCAGCCACCTCAGTCAGGCCATCCCGCAAGCCGTCTATAGCATCATAGGCCGTAGATACGGTCTTGTCAAAGCTAAGTGCAGCCCACGCCACACCCAGCACTACCAGCAAAGGAACCAGCTTTTCTTTCACAAGTTGCAAGATAAGGAGATATGCGGGAAGTGAGTACCGCCGGTCTTGTCCTAAAATAGGTTTACGAAATTTGTAAATCATGATTAGAAAACAAACGCCGGCCAATAAGC
>JACSRV010000100.1 GCA_014879545.1 Chitinophagaceae bacterium
ATATGGGCTTATATCTTCAACCTTTAAAATCATCTATAAATGCAGGCTAAGGTTATCCGTCTTTTATCGGTACTATGCGTTGCGGTAGTTATGAGTATTCCCGCTACAGCGCAAAAATTCAGGCCGTCTCGCGTATACATCGAACCCGATGGCTGGTCTATCGGTACCAACATTGGTAAGACTGATATGTGGGGAGATGTGGGCACAAAAGGTCCTATCGATCACTATACCAACAGCAAATATTTCGACAAAGTCTCCATGATGGGGGGGCTGTTCGGCAGGTATTCATTCCACCCGAGTTTCGCCACCCGTTTCCAGCTCAATTTCGGTAGCCTGTTCGCAACTGACGAATGGAACTACGATGGCGTGAAAGGAAAAAACCTGCTCGAAGGAAAAGATTACGTTCAGCGCTACCTCCGTGCACAGAACGCAAAAGCGATCGTAGTCGAGGCATCAGCAATGTTCGAGTATACGCCGCGTCGCTTCAACCTGCGCGGCAAAGCATACAAACGCCGCCAGCCATATCTGGCAGCCGGTCTTGCTGTGTTCCATTACACACCGTACAGCACTGTTGGCAAAAGCCCTACTTGGGTAAAAACCTACGATCTGTCTCTCGAAGGTCAAGGTTGGGAGGGTGCTTCTTATCCTAAAAAGAACTCGCGCTGGCAACCGGCAGTACCCCTCGCATTCGGCTATCGTTGGGATCTCGGCGACCACCTGAACCTCGGCATAGAATACATGTACCGCATGACCATGTTCGACTACCTGGATGGCGTAAGCGGCAAGTATGTTAGCGCGTTCGAATTCAACCAGAACCTCGGACCAAAAGAAGCAGCAACTGCAATTCAGGTGGCCGATAAAACTCCTTACTACAACAACTCCTTGTCCAACAAACCTGGCTCTCTGCGCGGCAACCCGGGAAACAACGATGGTTACTCAACCTTCACCATCACTTTCTCGTACAAGGTTCCATCAAGAAACCGCATCTGGTGGCAGCCTAAACAGTTCTGATCCGGAACACTCGCAACCGGAAACAGTGTGAACTTAGTTTGATAGCATTTCTTATGCTAGCATTATACACGTGCCCGCCACGGTATCTCGCTGGCGTTATTGATATGGCTGATGTAGCGGGATAAAACAAAAAGGAAATCTGATAAGCGGTTCAGATACTGCAGCACTATCGGTGGTATCTCCTCGTTCTGTTCCTGCATGGCCACACAAATGCGTTCTGCCCTGCGGCACACGCAGCGGGCCACATGACAGGTTGAAGAAGCCAGATTTCCACCCGGCAATATAAAAGAGCGCATCTCCGGCAACACTTCATTCATGCTGTCAATCTGCTGCTCCAACCAGGTTACATCAGCGTCATGCAGATCTGGCAGTTTCATCTTCACCTCCTTCCCGGGGTCTGTAGCCAATACCGAACCTATGGTGAATAAACGGTCCTGGATCTCTCGCAACCATTCGCTGATCTTTTCATTGCCCGCCATGTCGTTTACCATACCTATGTACGAATTCAATTCGTCCACAGTACCGTAACTCTCTATCCTGATATGGCTCTTCGGCACACGCACACCACCTATCAGGCTGGTACCCCCCTTATCTCCTGTCTTTGTATATATCCTGAACACTGCTTTCCTTTTTATTTGTGTAAAGATCAGGCATGTACTGCCTGCTTGTTCTTTCTGATGTCTGTCTCCACAACGCCGTCCCTTATCCTGATCACCCGTTGTGTATAGTTGGCAATATCTTCCTCATGGGTCACAAGTACCACCGTATTGCCATGGCAATGTATGTCGCCGAACAACTCCATTATTTCTACCGATGTCCTCGTATCAAGATTACCCGTCGGTTCATCAGCCAGCAAGATAGACGGGTTATTGATCAATGCCCGCGCTATCGCCACACGCTGGCTCTGTCCACCCGATAGCTCATTGGGCTTGTGATGCGCTCGCTCACTCAGCCCCACCTTATCCAACATGGCCCGCGCGCGCTCTTCACGTTCTTTGCGCGATGCGCCCGAATAAATAAGCGGCAACGCTACATTCTCCCAAGCGGTCAGGCGCGGCAACAGATTGAATTGCTGAAACACAAAGCCTATCTCCACATTACGCACATCGGCAAGCTGATCGTCCTGCATATTGCTCACGTCCTTACCGTTCAGAATATACTGCCCGCCAGACGGGGTATCAAGGCATCCCAGAATGTTCATCAATGTCGATTTCCCCGACCCCGATGGCCCCATAAGCGCCACATACTCATTCTCCATTATCAGCAACGATATTCCCTTCAGTACTTGCAGTTCCTGCTTTCCCATAAAATAACTCTTGCGTATATCGTTCAGCCTGATTACTTCTTTCATCGGTCACGGCACATTAGCTCCGCTTAATTTCAAAAATACGCATAATTTCACCCTCATAATGATTTGCTTCCCAAATTGTAAGATCAACCTCGGGCTGTTCGTCACCGCCAAACGTGCAGACGGATACCATGATCTCGAAACTGTTTTTCTCCCCGTTTCAGACAATACTTCGGTTGCTGAACCATATCAGAGCATCTTGCACGATGTACTTGAAGTAGTACCCGCTGCAACCACCTCGCAAATGCACCTCAGCGGCCTGCCGGTTCAGGGCGAAACCAACAACAACCTGGTGTGGAAAGCATACCAACTACTCAACGATACTTACCCGGGAAAGATTCCCCCCGTAGATATCTATCTGCACAAGGTGATCCCCATGGGTGCCGGCCTGGGTGGTGGCTCAGCAAACGGAGCATGGATGTTGCGCCTCCTCAACGACATGTTCTCATTGCAATGCACTCAGGAACAACTTGCAGCATTCGCATTGCAACTCGGGTCCGATTGCCCGTTCTTCATCTACAATACTCCTCAGTTCGCTGCAGGTCGTGGCGAAAAAATGTCTCCTGTCGCACTCTCACTTACCAACTATGAGATACGGGTCATCTGCCCCGGCATTCATGTATCTACCCGCGATGCATTCTCCATGATCGCACCTAGGCCTGCACCTTTCGATCTCCGCGCCATTGCAGACCTGCCGGTATCAGAATGGAAACACCACATCAGCAACGACTTTGAACAAACGGTTTTCCCTATTCATCCGCATCTGGCCGGGCTTAAAAATAAGCTGTATGATGACGGCGCTTTGTACGCCTCTATGAGCGGCACAGGCTCTGCCGTTTATGGCATTTTCAACAAATAACGTTTATTTATATCTCGCCAAATCTACCATTTCTAAGCCACTTTTGGCGAGTTATACAAATTCTATATTTCGCCAGAACTCACCGTTTTTTACTACTTTTGGCGAAATATAATATCCCATAATATGGAAGTATTGGCTGGACGGCATGAAGAAAAGCTACTTCTGCAAAAGATCTCTGGCTCCGGCGAACCCGAGCTGGTTGTTGTTTATGGCCGCCGCAGGGTTGGCAAAACATATCTCGTTCGGCATGTGTTTGCAAAACAACTTGCTTTCGAAGTTTCCGGCATGCACAACGCCACGCTGAAACAACAGCTCCTCAATTTCAGTATGGCACTATCGGGCAAAAGAACCAAACTAAAATTGGCTCCTCCCGAAAACTGGATGGAAGCTTTCAACCAACTCATCGCCCATCTTTCTCCTATCATACGGAAACAACGCAAAGTCATTTTTTTCGATGAGTTCCCCTGGCTTTGCTCTCCTCGCTCAGGCTTCATGCAGGCTTTCGAGCACTTCTGGAACACATGGGCCTCACGTCAGAAAAACCTTCTGGTGGTTATATGCGGATCGTCAGCAGCGTGGATGATACAAAAGGTCATCAACAACAAAGGCGGACTTCACAACAGGGTCACACGCAGTATCCGGTTACAACCGTTTTCACTCAGTGAGACCGAAGAATTCCTCAAAGCAAGAAAAATCAACCTCGACCGCTATCAGATACTGCAGTTATACATGGTAATGGGCGGCGTCCCGCAATACCTGAAAGAAGTGGAAAAAGGCGAAAGTGCTGCACAGGCCATAGATCGCAACTGCTTTACAAAAGACGGACTGCTGCACAACGAGTTCAAAAATCTCTTCCTGTCGTTGTTTGGAGAGGCTACGGCACACATAAACATCATCCGGGCTCTGGCAGCACATGGCTCCGGCCTCGACCGCACCGACATTATCAGAACATGCAAACTAACCTCAGGTGGCGGCACCTCACTCATTCTCGATGAGCTTTCCCAGTCGGGTTTTATCACACCCTATATCCCATTTGGTAAAACAGCAAAAGACTATCTCTATAAACTTACTGATGAGTATTCCCGATTTTACATGAAATTCATCGACAACAACCGTATTTCAGGTGCCGGCTCATGGATACGCTTTTCCACTGGTCAGTCTTGGAAAAGCTGGAGCGGATTCGCGTTCGAAAGCATTTGCATGAAGCACACACAACAACTGAAAAACGCACTCGGCATCGGCGGTGTCTATACCGAAACTTCAGTCTGGCAGAGTAAAACCACCGATAAAAAATCCGGCGCCCAGATCGATCTCGTCCTCGACCGCCAAGATCATTGTATCAATATATGCGAAATGAAATTCGCAAACTCCCGTTTCGAGATCACTAAAGACTACGCGAAAACTCTTGAAAATAAATGCGCCGCTTTCCGTGAAGAGACCGGCACTTCAAAGTCGCTCCTTATCACAATGGTAACAACCTTCGGGCTTAAAAATTCAGACAAATATTCCGGGCTCATTCAAAGAGAAGTCAGTATGGACGGCCTTTTCAATCCATTATAATATATTATATCTCGCCAAAACTACCTTTTCCAACCCACTTTTGGCGAGTTATAAAACTTATCTTACCTGCTTTCGTTGAGTGTAAAACCTTATCAGCTTATCTTTCCCCAATGCGATTGTTTGCCCTGCTGAGACAATACATACCGCAGCGGCTGGTGCTGTGCTGACGTGAGGCCGGGGTCATTCGTCAGCATGTTCAGTGCCGCAACCCTTGTCTCTTCCAGTATTCCGCTATCCTGCACTATGTCTGCCAGCTTGAACTTTATGAGACCACTCTGCTTGGTGCCATACATATCGCCGGGGCCGCGCATAGCCAGGTCTTCTTCCGCTATCTTGAATCCGTCATTGGTCGACACCATTATCTGCAGGCGTTTGTAACTCTCGTCCGATACCTTTGACCCGGCCAGCAATATACAATACGACTGTTCCGCACCCCTGCCCACGCGGCCGCGCAGCTGGTGCATCTGAGATAACCCGAACCTTTCCGCACTCTCTATCAGCATCACCGATGCGTTCGGCACATTCACACCCACTTCTATCACAGTTGTTGCCACCAGCACATTCGCCTCTCCCTTCGCAAATCGCTGCATATTGCGCTCACGCTCTGCTGCTTCCTGCCGGCCGTGTACCATCGCTATCCGGTATTTATTCTCATCAAACCATATCTTCACCTGCTCATATCCGGCCATCAGACTTTCATAGTCCATCTTCTCCGACTCCTCTATCAGCGGATACACGATATATGCCTGCCGTCCCTTGTCCACTTCACTTCTCATGAACTGCATCACCCTCGCACGCTCCATATCGCGCGCCAGTATTGTCTTTATCGGCTGGCGGCCCGGCGGCAACTCATCTATCACCGACACATCCAGATCGCCATACATGGTCATGGCCAGCGTTCGGGGTATGGGTGTTGCCGTCATTACCAATATGTGTGGCGGCATCTCATTCTTCTTCCAAAGACGCGCCCGCTGGCCCACACCAAACCGGTGCTGCTCATCTATCACAGCAAGTCCCAGATTTTTGAACTGCACGTTATCTTCAAGCAGCGCATGCGTGCCCACCACTATCCGCAGCGACCCGTCTGCAAGCTGCTCCAGTATCTCTTTTCTTGGTTTTCCTTTTACGTTTCCTGTAAGCAGCCTAACCTCTATACCCATATCGCGCAGCATACCCGATATGCTGAAATAATGCTGCTGTGCCAAAATCTCTGTCGGTGCCATGATACAGGCCTGAAATCCGTTGTCCAGCGCCAGCAACATAGACATCAGTGCCACTATCGTCTTTCCGCTGCCCACATCTCCCTGCAGCAGGCGGTTCATCTGCTTGCCGGTACCTGTATCCTGCCTTATCTCCTTCAGCACGCGCTTCTGTGCATTGGTAAGTGGAAACGGAAGATGTTTGCTGAAAAACTCATTGAACGTATCTCCTACCTTTCCAAAATGCCATCCCTGCTGTGCCGTATGCTGCAGCCTCAGTCTACCTATTTTCAACTGAGAAAGGAACAGCTCCTCCCACTTCATCCGGTGCCTTGCTGCCTGCTCGTGTTCTTCAGTATCCGGAAAATGTATCCACCTCAGCGCCTGAAACCGACCACACAATTTGTATTGGTTACGTAATTCTTGCGGCAATATCTCCATCACATCACCCGGTTGCAGCTTCTCAAACAATGCCTGCGTCAGCTTTGCAAACGAACGGTTGGTCACTCCTCTGACTTTCAACTTCTCCGTTGTCGGGTACACCGGTTGCCTGCCGGGTATGGAAGTCTCCGCATTCAGCAGCTCTATCTCCGGATGTGCTATGTTGACCACTCCGTTGAAGTAATTCAACTTGCCATATACAATGTACCGGACATTCTCCTTCAGTGACTTCTTCATCCACTGCGCACCCTGAAACCACAACAGATCTATCCGGCCGGTGTCATCATACAGTGTTGCTATAAGTCGCTTCTTCCTCCCCTCTCCTTCCTCAGAAATATTCACCAATGTACCCACCAGTTGCACATATTCTGTCTTAGGGTCTATGAACCCTATCCGCGTCACCTGCGACCTGTCGGCATACCGGTAGGGATAATGATACAGCAGGTCCTCAAACGTGCTTATCTCCAGTTCTGTACGCAGCAATTCACCGCGTTGCGGACCAACTCCCTTCAGGAATTCTATGGGCGACTCTAATATGGACTGATTGCTGCTGATTCCACAAAAATAACTGTTTGTAGCATAGAACATCCGCTACCTGCGCACAACAAAAAAGCTCCCCGTTCGGAGAGCTTCTCTGCTTGGAAAATATCTTGCCATTACGGATACTTTACGCCCGGATATTTGTTGGCGTCAGTAAGCGGAACGGTTGAGTGGTAGTAGGTATTGATCGTGTTTAGCACATAATTCGCTATCAGCGCATTACCCCTTGCGTTCATATGAACACCGTCAAGCGAGAATGCACCACCCGAAATATATTCTGCTGAATATTTGATGCCGTTGTATGGCATACCTGTAGCCAATGTCTTCATGAACGCATTGATGTCCACATATGCCAGCTTACGGCGGATACACTGCTGACGGATGTTCTCGTTGTACTTGTCCACCATAGTACGGATGTTCTGCAACTCATCTGTTGTAAGCACGTACTCTTTAGGAATTGGCTTTACACTTCCCCAACCTGCACAAATGATCGAATCGCGTGGTATCGTCATCAGGATCAACTCACCCGGCACCGATTGACGTGTTTTGTCATCATTGTCCTTGATCACGTACTGATTCTTACCCTCCTGGAAAACGATGTCAAAACCCCTGCTCTTGTACAACGCCTGCAGACTGTCTGCCTGCGACTGACGCGTGATCACCAATCCGTTCGATGGTACTGCAGTGAAGTATGGAAGTGCAGTAATGTCCGGAACATTCAGCAATGCGCCCGATGCCGATGTGCTCGATACTGCCGTAACTACGCTATCGTAGTAGTCGGCAAATACCTGGAAAGGCGTAATGTCATTTTGGTTGTAGTAGTTGCCCAGTACAGGTGTTGCTGTGCCGGTTCCATTACCCTGGCCACCTGCAAGCGCATAACCCAATACATCTGTTGCTCCCAGCCATACGGTGAAGAACGTAGGATGCAAGTTGAACACACGTGAATACAGTTCATCCAACGGACGCTTATTAGCATCGTAGTAGAACCTTTTAGCCAACATGTTATTGTTGTTCGCATAGCCTGCAACAGCATAGTCAGCAACGCGAATGAACGGTACCGCTATATTATTGATCTGACCATTATTCACAGGGCTTGTATAATGCCAACTTCCATTAGAATCAAGCGGCAGTGTGCTCACCACCGGACCTATCGAAGAGGTACCGTCACAGTAATATTTAGTACCTGCAACAAGCTTTGGAGTGGGGTAACCATTGTCACCTGTCACCAGCGGCTGTATGAACGGACCTGTTGCTCCGTTACCCGACTTGATGGTCTCCATCTGCTCAAACAAACGCTGAGGATATGAGTTCAACTGACCCGATACTGTAAGTGCGTCATCAGCATAACCCGAGGTGAACGAACAACCCACAGCCAGATAGTTGGTGAACACCGCCTCTCCCGATGTTGGCGGGGTAGTAACGTTGGCACTTGGTCTGCATGCCGAGAACAATACTGTAGCGAGCGCACCTATGGTATATAATTTTTTCATTTTTCGCTTTTTATTCAATTTTTAGAAACTATAGTACAGACCTATTGCCGGTGTGGCAGCTGCTGTTTTGTAAACACCATTAAAGCCTGCATATACATACTCCCCGTTACGCTTCACAGAGTTTACACCCTCAAACGCGCCCATGATGGTAAGACCCGGCAATGGCTTTACTGTGATACCACATGAAAGCACAATGCGGTCTGCATCCGGAAGGTCAGGAGAAACGATGTCGTTCACAACAGGAGTAGGATCGTAAGCACCACCTGCCATCAGCGCCACTACGCGACTGATCTTGTAGTGCATACCCAGCCTTGGTGTGAATGTGTTGCGATACAACCTTGGCGCACGCATGTTGGTGAGCGATGTTGTTGTCTGCTTGAAGTCTATGCGCAGCGAATCATACGCACTCCATGCTGTGTAGCTGAAATCCATCTGCAACGTGAAGTCGCCACGGCGCCAGCCGAAACCTGCTGTAGCTACTGCAGGCATTGGTAGCCTTGCGCTGAATGTAGTGCCGGGGAAAGAATCTTTCAACGAAGTTGGCACCCTGAACTTAGCAGCTCCGCCATCTATGTCCATGTTCACCTGCGAACGGTAAGTAAGACCCAATTGCAGGTTCTCGCTCATCTTTATCTGTGCACCTACATTGAAACCAACGCCGGCTGCATTGCCGTGCAGGCTTGCTTTTCCGTCGTCAAGACCCGGTCCTTGTGCACCATGTACAGGCAGTGCGCGCTGCATATCCAATGATCCGGTACCTACAACAAATCCTGCTCCCACCGATAACCATTCAGTTGCACGGTAGCTCACGGTAGGTTGGAAGAATACTGTCTTCAACTCCACTGACTGAACAATGTATTTACCCATCCAGTTGTCATTCCATTTCATGCCGGTTCCAAACGGACTATATATGCCCAGACCAACACCTATCCTGCTATCTTCATGCACCGGACCACCTATGTAAAGGTTGAACGGCATAAACGTTTGTTTTGCAGTCTGCTCGTTCGACGATACCACACCGGAATTATCCCTGTTGCCATATGCTGTTGTCGGCATGATCATCGCTGTGCCGGCATATATCTGGATTCCCTTCAGGCGCGTAAGTCCGCCCGGGTTGTAAAATATAGTCGAAGCATCCCATGGCCAGGCAGTTCCCGAACCACCCATTGCCATTTGCCTCAACCCCTGAAGGTTGAGTTGGTAACCGCCACCAAATGTCGTCATCGCTGACAGTAACAATGATGCCGTAATTACGTGTTTCTTCATAATTGGTCTGTTAAATATTCAATGAATCCTTCTCAGGTTTTCAATAATCGGGTATTAAGGTATAGTGAAATAACTATAAAAACAAATACCAGAGCCAAAAACCTCCGCAAATATAAGTGTTACCCAACGAGGATAAAAGCATCTGCTACACTATGTATAAGTTTTTTTAGGGGCTTTGAATTCTTTCATATGCACGATAATCCACATGTGCTGGCGCGCCCGCTACACCGTTATCCCTATCGTGGCAATGCTCACCCGGGCCCCCGCAGCTTCCAAAACTGCCAATGCGCAGGCTTCTATGGTAGCTCCCGTCGTCAACACATCGTCAACTATCAAAATGTGTTTGCCTTCCATTCCCTTTTTATCTTTCAACCCGAACGCGCCGGCCATATTTTCGGTTCGCTCGGCCCGGTTCTTATTGGTTTGGCTCTCTGTGGCCCGCACACGCACCAGGTTCCCCTCACTGACGGGTTTATGCAATACCGCTCCCATTGTCAGACACAGAAGGTGACTTTGATTATATCCTCTTGCCGCCTCCTTATCAGGGTGCAGGGGCACGGCTATTATTTCATCAACCGTTGATATCCAATCAGTTACAGCCAGCTGCTGCGCGAAACGCTTGCCCAGAAAATCAGCTATGTCTTTTTTGGTGGTGTATTTCAACCCATGCAGCAAGTGCTGCAACAATCCGTCTTCAGTAAAATAACAGTAAGAGGTCGCTCGCACAAACGGGAACCTACCTGCAAATCGCTGCTCGGTCTCATTTCCGGCTATAGCATGGTACCCGGTTTCGGGCAACTCGGTGGCGCAGCCTATACACAGCACTTCCTCCCCTTCCAACAATTGACGGTTGCACCCCTCGCAAAGGCGGGGATACAACAGATGCATGATGCCCTGCTTCAGTTCGTTCAGTGTCAGCACTCCCAATTACAAGAAAATTATATGCGTCAAGCGCCAATGATCTATTAAACTTTAAAAACTGCAATCCCTACTTAGGCTGCTTCAGAAAGTACTTCACACCACTCTCCTCCAGTATCATTTCTCCGTCCTGGCAGCGTAGCACCTTAAACGTCCTTGGTCTGCGACCCTCACATACCAGCGATTGTCCTCCTCCCAGTTCCCGCACCGTCCACGATGGGGCATTGTCTGCATCTGCACCGCTATACACAAAACCCTGCTTCCCATCTGTCGATGGGCCGGTTATATATACCGATCTTATGTTATCAGCCGCATCCAACGTTCCGGGACCTTCGGTTTTTCTCTTATACACCGACCAACGCCCTATCATCTCTTCCAGGCTGTTCACCGGGCGGGCAGAATCTTCTTTCTTTATCACAATGGCCGCGGCTGTGTCGCTCAGATCCGGCCCGAAATGGTGGATACCTTTCTGGTTCATCAGCACCATTTGTTCCCCTTTGCGCAGCAGCACCTTGAATCGCACAGTTCCCATGTCCAGAATGCTGTCTTCGCTTAATCCGTAAACACCCTCATATATAAATCCCTTTCGGTAATGATAGGAAAATGAGTCTTTGGGAAGAAATGCCACATAAAGCGTATCGTCATATTCCTGCACCGTACTGTCGGGTGTCATTCGCTTCACTTCCTTCCACCGTCCCGGTATGATCAGCTTTTTCTTTTTGTCAATGCCGTGCACCACCGCCGGCAACAGCAGTAGCAACAGAATGACTATTTTTGATCGGTGCATTGTTACAAATGTAAGGAAACCAACTAATTGCCTGTTAGCCTTTGCTTTTGTTCATTTTTAAGTTTACGCATGTCCTCACAGCTACATATAACGCTCATTCAGCCCCATATAGTATGGGAAGACAAAACCGCCAACCTGGCTCATTACGAAACTTTGCTTCATTCCATCACCGGACCTCGTCATGTGGTAGTGCTGCCCGAGATGTTTAGCACCGGTTTCAGTATGGCTCCCGAACGCCTTGCCGAACCCATGACCGGAAACACGGTGCAATGGATGAAAGACATGGCACTGAAACACCGCTGCATACTGGCAGGTAGCCTCATTATCGAAGACGATAACAACCACTACAACAGATTCCTTTGGGTACAGCCCGACGGCGCCATAATACATTACGATAAACGCCACCTTTTCGCCTATGCCGGCGAAGACGAACATTATGCCGCCGGCAGCCACCGCGTTATAGCACAGGTGAACGGCTGGCGCATCAACCTCATGGTATGTTACGATCTCCGCTTCCCGGTATGGGCGCGCAACAAAGATGCGGAATATGATGTGGCCATCTATGTAGCCAACTGGCCTCGTGTACGCAGCCTTGCATGGCGCACACTACTGCAGGCACGCGCCATAGAAAATCAGTGTTATGTAGTGGGGGTAAACCGGGTGGGCACTGATGCCAAAGGAAATGACTACAGCGGCGACAGCAGTGTCTTCGGCCCCCTCGGCGATCTCATCTGGCAACACACCGAAACAGAGGCCGTGCGCACCGTAACACTCGAAAAGGACAACCTCTCACAGATTCGCGAGAAGTTGCCCTTCTTGAAAGATGCCGATAAGTTTATGTTACTGTAACGATACGCCGGTCAAATCCCCGGACATACCTACTGTTTACTTGATGTTGATCGTGTACACCGTGCTGCCAATGGCAGTCTCTCCCGTGGCGTCCTTTACAATTACTTTGAACTTGATGGTTTTGCCCGCGGCACTGCTCATGATGGTTCCACGCACAATACCGGCCGATTCATCTACCGTCAATCCCGCGCCTGTCAGAGCAGAGCTACCTGCATAACTCGCATCCAGCAACCAAGAGTAGGGTGGTGTACCGCCGGTAACATACAACGATGCTCCGTAAGACTTGCCCGCCACTCCATCTACCAGCGTAAATGGCGCTCCTATTTGCTGCAACAATGCTGCCGGGCCAGGGGTATATCCTGTTATCTTCAGGTCTATCGATCCTGTAGCGGTGCTCGTACCGTCACTTACTTTCACTTTAAACGTCTTTGTGCCGGTGCTCAAACCGGTTGCAGCATGACCCGCTCGGTTCACAACTCCGGTAAGTGGCGTTATCGTAACGCCTGACGGCGGAGTAGGGCTCAACTCCAAAGACCACGTATAAGAATGCAACGGATTTCCGCCATCAGCCATCAACTGCTGCGCATTGAAATTCACATAACCGTCAGCATCAATGTTGGCACTCATGGTCTGGTTCTGTCCTGTCGGGCTTTTTAATACCCTCAGGGTGCTGCCTGCGGTAGAACTTGATGAACTATTATCTTTCTTCTTACATGATACGCCAAACAGCGTTGCACCAAGCATAACTACCACTAACGTCTTCTTCATATTCCGGGATTTTGCACAAAATTAGCCCCGCATATCCTTAGACTCCGTGATGGCTGTCATTGCCCCTAATGACGCTTATCACCCCTTACCCAACCCCTCTTTATACACTTTCAGGCATCTGTCCCTTGCCATATCATGTGCCACTATCGGGCGCGCATAGGTCAGTTGGTCATACTCAGGCACCCATTTCCGCACATACCTCAACTGTGGATCGAATTTCTGTGTCTGCAACTCCGGATTGAACACCCTGAAGTAGGGTGCCGCATCACAGCCGCAACCGGCCGCCCACTGCCAGTTACCATTGTTGGCCGACAGATCATAATCCAATAGCTTCTGTGCAAAATATGCCTCTCCCCACCTCCAGTCCACCAGCAGGTCCTTCGTCAGGAAACTGGCTACTATCATACGCACCCTGTTATGCATGAAACCTGTTTCATTCAGCTCCTTCATGCCCGCATCCACTATCGGATAACCTGTTTGCCCCTCACACCATTTCCTGAATTCATTTTCATTGTTGCGCCATACTATGTTGTCATACTCCTTCTTGAACGCACCGTGCACCACATGCGGGAAGTGCCACAAGATGCACATAAAGAACTCCCTCCATATCAGCTCGCTCAGGTACACAGGGTTCAATGCCATCGCTCTTGCAGCAAGGTAGCGCACACTCACCGTCCCAAATCGCAGGTGAATGCCCATTTTTGTAGTGCCGTTTATCGCAGGCACATCGCGCGTCTTGTCATAATCTCCGGCAATGCGTTCATCCAGCACCATTGGCAACATGCCGTGCGGTGCCGGTTCAAAACCTATTTCTGCAAGCGAGGGCATCTGCTGCCGCTCCATCTTCAGAAAATGATCAAAGTAATTCTCGGTAGGGTAGGGCTTCAGATAAAAACTATTCAGTTTGTCTTTCCACTTCTTGCTGTAGGGCGTGTACACCGTATAGGGTGTACCATTGTCCTTCATCACTTCCTCCTTTTCAAATATCACCTGGTCTTTGTACGTATTGAATCCCACACCCCTGCTTGTCAGCAATTGTCGCACCGCCTCATCTCTATTTTGGGCATACGGTTCGTAATCATGGTTGGTATATACACCCTTCACATCATACGCCTGCGTCAATTGTAGGAATGACTCTTCAGGCGTACTGTAAAGAACTGTCAGGGTGCTGCCCATCTGCACCAGCTGCTCCTGTATGCCGGCAAGCGCGTCATGTATGAATTGTACCCGCTTGTCTTTTTTGTCTGTAAGGTCATTGAGAATGTTCTTGTCAAAAATGAAGATAGGTACCACCGGCACTCCGCTCTTCAGCGCATGATACAATCCCGCATTATCACTCAGGCGCAGATCGCGCCTGAACCAGAAGATATTCACACTCTTTTGCTGCATAAGGTAAAACTATGGAAGATTTCCTTTCGCCAACTTTAACAATTTCAAATACACCTATCATCCCTATCTTTACTGTAATACCTTCTTATGCGTAAACTGACTTTGGCAACCGCTATGTTATGCACCCTGCTTTTTGTAGAGTGTACCAACGCGCAAAACAAGAAAACAATGAGCACTAACAACAACAATCCATACTACTCCCGCACCGACACCAACAAGCTGCGGGTATCAAATAGCGAATGGCGCAAGATCCTCTCTGCCGGCGTTTACAGTATAGCCCGCGAAAAAGGCACCGAATATGCCTTCTCCGGAAAATACTGGAAAACCGATGTGAAGGGGATGTACTACTGCGCGGTATGCGGCAATCCGTTGTTCAGGTCGGGCTCCAAGTTTGCCAGCTCATGTGGCTGGCCCAGCTTCTACGAGGCCATCCGCCCCAACAGTGTCATCTACCTGCCCGATGACTCCCATGGCATGGAGCGTATTGAGGTACAGTGCGGACGGTGCGAATCTCATCTCGGCCACATCTTCGACGACGGGCCACCACCCACCGGCAAACGCTTCTGCATGAACTCAGCGGTACTCGACTTCGAACCGGACTCGCAATAGACAAAAACAAAAACAGGAAGCCCGAACCGGACTTCCTGTTTTCACTTTTATGAATATGGTATCTGCTACCAGTATCCTCCGTTGTGGTTACGCGGACGGGCACCATGACTATGCCAGAAATGATAGCGTTGTTTCGCCTTCACGTACTTGTTGCTCTTATACACCTTGCCCCGGTATATGGTACGACCGCAGCCCGATGCAATGATCAACACCGCCAATGCTGCCAATAAAACGATCCTGTTTTTCATACTTATGCTATGCAAAATACTTTATTATTTAATATTCAGGTAGTGTCGCGCCTTTTTTCTTTTATCGCCGGGCCTGTTTCCATTCCTGCCGCAGCAGTCCCGTCACTACCACGTCTTCCGCCACGCCATTGCGCATAGCACTCTGTCTTATCAGACCCTCTGTCAGAAATCCCAGCCGGTTAGCCAGCGCTCCGCTGCGTTTATTCGCTGTTACATAGTGGATCTCTATCTTGTTCAATCCCACCGTCGAAAACAAATAACCTAAAAATCCCTCCAGCGATCGGGTAACTATACCTCGCCCCTCATGATCCTTACTTATCCAGTAACCAACCTGAGCACGTTTTGTATCATGCTGCCACTCGTGCATGCCCACGCCGCCTACCAGCTCACCATCATAAAACACACCCATCACCAGCGATTGTTGGTCGTGCAGCTCCTGCATAGATCGCTGAATAAACTCCATCGAATGCTCCGGTCTTGTGGTCGCGGCCACCCATGGCAGCCACTTGCCCAGATGTTGGCGCGAGCGGTCCACTGTTGCAAACAATGCTTCAAAATCTGCCACCTCATAGGGCCGCAGTATCAGATGTTCATCAATAGCGATCATCAACGGGCTTATAGGGTGTTAAATGTCTTTGTTTCCATACACCTTCTCCCACAATTCCGGTATCCGTTTGATCCATGCCAGTTCTTTCATCTTTGGCCGCGCCTCTCCTACCGGAGACCCAAAATAAGACCTTCCTCCTTCTATGCTTGCCGGCACACCGCTTTGTGCCATTACCACAGCACCCTTACCCACTACCAGGTCTTTGCTCACACCCACCTGTCCCCACAATATCACTTCATCTTCTATAATAGCCTTTCCGCCAATGCCCACCTGTGCGGCAAACAGACAGTTCTTACCTATCACGGCTCCATGACCCACATGTATGTGGTTATCCAGCTTGGTACCGGCACCTATTATCGTATCTCCGCTCACACCCTTGTCGATAGTGCAGCCTGCACCTATCTCCACATTGTCCTGAATGATCACCCTTCCGCAGCTTTCCATCTTATCATACTGCATCTCCCTATCCTTCCTGCGCTTGAAGTAGAATGCGTCAGCACCAAGCACGGTCCCGGCATGAATGATAACATTGTCACCGATTACCGTATGGTCATAGATCGTCACATTCGGGTGGATAAGGCAATTCCTCCCTATACGCACTTTATTGCCCACAAACACCCCCGGTTGCAGATGCGTTCCCTCACCGATAACCGCTGTGTCGCTTATCATCTTATTGGCCGGCTCAAACGGGCGGAAATGCTTCACCAGTTTCACATACGCGCTAAAGGGGTCTGCCGTTACCAGCAACGTCTTACCCTCCGGACAATCAACCTCTTTATTGATTATTATAATGGTCGCCGCCGAGTTCAGACAGGCGTTATAATATTTCTCAAAGTCAACGAACGAAATATCTCCGTTTGTCACCTTATGTATCTCATTGATGCCGGTAGCCATTTGGGTGGCATTTCCCACTAACTTGGCTCCGGTAAATTCAGCCACCCACTGCACGGGCACCGCTTGTTCAAACTTCATATCCCTTCTATTTGAAACAAAAATACAGTATCTGTTTTGTATAATTTTTTTGATTGTCTACATTCGTTTTACCATCAAACTTATCCTCACCTGCCATGAAAATGATCTCTGCCATCGAAAACAAGATATATGAGCTCAGGAGCGTACGTGTCATGCTCGATTATGATCTCGCAGACCTGTATGAAGTGCCCACTAAAGCATTGAATCAGGCAGTCAAACGTAACATTAAAAGGTTTCCCGACGATTTTATGTTCAGGCTCTCCATTGAAGAATGGAACCTGATGCGGTCACAGATTGTTACCGCATCGCAAACCAAAAGAAATACCGGTGTTACTCCTTTTGCCTTTACAGAGCAGGGGGTCGCAATGCTTAGCGGAATCCTGAACTCCGACAAAGCAATTAACATGAATATCGCCATAATGCGCGCCTTTGTTGCCATAAAGCGGGCAACCATCCTTCACATGGACATTCATGAGCAATTGAAGGAAATAAAACAGCGTATCAGCGAACACGATTCGCAACTCTCCGGCATATACGATGCCATTGAAAATCTGCTTGACGAAAAGGCAGAACAGAAAACCTGGGAAAACAGAAAGAGGATCGGCTTCAAACCATAGTAACTTACCGTGGGCATCGGCATACCCGTAACTATTACTTCACTTGCTGCATCTCCACAAGGCGTTTGTAGATACCACCTGCCTCCAGAAGATTGTAGTGTGTGCCTCGCTCCACTATCCTGCCCTTCTCCATCACTATGATCTCATCAGCATGCTGCACGGTCGACAGGCGGTGCGCTATCACTACACACGTCCTGTTTTTCATCAACGTATGGATAGCATCCTGCACAATACGCTCGCTTTCCGTATCCAGCGATGAAGTGGCCTCATCCAGTATCAGGATCGGCGGATTTTTCAAAACCGCACGTGCTATAGTTATCCTCTGTCGCTCACCACCACTCAACCTCGCGCCACGGTCACCGGCATAGGTCTGATATCCCTCAGGCTTTTGCTGAATGAATTTGTCGGCATGCGCAATCTTTGCCGCTTCCTCTACTCGTTCCTGTGTAGCGCCGCCTGTACCCAATGTGATGTTGTTATACAGCGTATCGTTGAACAATATTGGGTCCTGACTCACCACGCCTGTCAGCCTGCGCAGATCTTCTATCTTGCACTGCTTCACATTCACACCATCTATCAATATCTCTCCTCCGCTCACATCATGAAAGCGCGGTATAAGATCCACTAGTGTCGACTTACCCGCACCCGAAGCACCCACCAGTGCCACAGTCTTTCCCTTGGGTATCGTCAGGTCTATTCCTTCCAACACCTTGCGCTCGCCATAAGAAAAGCTCACATTCCTGAAGGTTATCTCACGCTCAAACGAATGTATCGGTTTCGCATCCGGTGCATCGGTAATAGCGTTCTCTACCGCCAGCAGTCCTTCTATCCTGTCCAGCGCCGCCGTACCTTTCTGCACATTAGAGAATGCGGACGACAGGTTCTTAAATGGCGCTATGATCATCCAGAACATGCCGATGTAGGTAATGAATGCAGGTCCCGAAAAACCTGTGCCCGAAAACACGATGCGACCGCCAAACCACAATATGATGCTCGCAACAATTATTCCCATTGTCTCAGACAGTGGCGAGGCAAGTTCGCGACGGGCCGCTATCTGATTCCGGGTACGGAATAGATTATTGTTCAGCTTCATGAACTTCAGCTTCTGATGCGTTTCCGCACCAAACGCCTTCAGCACGCGCATACCCACCAGCGACTCATCTATCACTTCCATAATGGAACTGAGATGCTGCTGCGCCTCATTCGACGATTTGCGCAGCGACTTACTGATCCTACCGATTATGAGTCCTGCCACCGGCAGAAATACGAATAGGAACAACGTAAGCTGATAGTTCGTCACCAGCATCATGGTGATATAAACGATGATGGTAAGCGGTTCTCTGATGAACACCTCCAGCACACTCATTATAGACAGCTCCACTTCGTTGATGTCATTTGTCATCTTCGAAATAAGGTCTCCCTTGCGCTCCTCTGTAAAAAAACCTATCGGCAGCGACAGTGTCTTAGTGAACAGGTCATTGCGCAACCTGCGCAGCACGGCGTTGCGCAACGGGTTCAGGATATACACCGCTATATACAGGAACAAGTTCTTCAGCACAGTAAACACCACCACAGCAACACACACATAGGCAAGAGCGGTCATCTTGTCTTGCTTCATGATGATTTCATTGATGTATGCGGTCACCTGCTGCTGCACTCCTGTCGATGCGCCCGGCTTCACATTAGGTACACTGGCATTGAACAGTACCTGCAATACCGGACCTATCATTATGATAGTGAGCAGACCAAAAAGTATGCCCAGCAAGTTTGCCGCGAAGTACAATAATATCTTCCCCTTATACTCCGAGAGATATTGAAGAAGCCTTGATATTTTTTTCATGTATTACGCGGCAAAATTACAGTTAATCAGCATAGCGATATGTTAGAATTATCACGATTCCACATATTTCGACATTCACACGTCAAGGTTCAACGTATAGCTGGTGCTGCGGCCCCCTCCTGTAACCGTTATAGCGCCTATTTCCGCCAGATATTGCAGGTCCCTCGTCGCCGTTGCCTTCGAAACTTTTGTTATCGACATGTACTTGGTGGCATTCATCCCCCCTTCAAACGGCTCCACACCATCGCCCGTCATCTTTTTCACCACTTTTATCTGCCGTTCATTCAGCAGTGTACTGTACTTGTCAAAAAACCGGGTCTTCCTTAATACCTGGTCCACAGTCTGCTGCGTCTGCCGCTGAGCCTCCAGCAACACGCCCGAAAAGTACTTTACCCACTTCGTCACATCATTGCTCAGCGAGGCTTCCTTCAGTGCCGCATAGTATTTCTTCTTGTCCGCCTCTATGGTCCGCGACAGGCTCAGCAGCAGCGGCCGACCCAGTGTCTGTGCCAGCGCCTTTTCGGCTATAGCCCGGCCTATCCGCCCGTTGCCGTCTTCAAACGGGTGTATCGACTCAAAATACAGATGCGCTATCGCTGCCCGCACCGGTCCTTTCTTTATCTCTTTTTTGCCTCCGGGGGCCGTATCGTTGAACCAATGCACAAATGCCGTCATCTCTTTCGCCACCTGCATCGAGGGCGGAGCCTCAAACTGCACCTTCTCTTTTCCCAGCGAACCCGATACCACCTGCATCGGGTCTTTGTGCGACCGCCATTTGCCCACCTGGATATTCCTCGAATCTGCCATCAGCAGCTCATGCCAGCTCCACAGTATCTCTTTGGTCAGTGGCTCGGCATACGTGGCCCGCACTTCTACCATCAGCTTTCCCACGCCTTGTGCCATCTTACTTTTCACAGGCACCGGCTTTTTGTTCAGCCCCAATCCATTCCTTATCGAAGACATCACATCTACACGGCTGAAATGTTCCCCCTCTATTTCCGATGTCTTTATCGCCTCAGCAACCATCAGATCCACCACAGTATCCAGTTTCAGATGCTCCGGCAGCGTCTTTATTATACCCGACACATGACCGGTCTCCTCCGCAAAAGCGAAGAGAACATCCTCAATTTCATTGCTGTCATAGCTGAAATGTGGCCAGTCCGGTAGCTGCCAGTTATACTTCATGAGCCAAATGTACAACTTATTCGGCTCACATTCTCCAATTTTATGAGCCGAATAACCACTCTATTCGGCTCACACCACCTAACTCCGGGCCCCCTTCAGTGCCAGCCACACACGTTTAAAGTAGTCTTTGGCCCGCTTCAGAAAGGGTACATTGTTGTCCATGCCATTGCCACCCATATTCAGGGTATATTTCATGAACGTAGAATTGGACATACCCCACTTGAACAGGAAGGTCACCGCCCCATTGTTGCGCTTCACCCTGCTGGTGGTCTTCGACATGAAGTGGTATGCCCTTGCCTTCGACACCCCCTTGAAGGTGCGCACACCATAATGCCACAACTTCATCATAAAGTCAGGGTCCGAGTACATACCGGGGCTGAACTCCACACTCAGACCGCCCACGGCACACCACAGTTGCCGTGGCAACACCATAGGATACCAGTTCGATCCCTGCCAATCGGCAAACGATATCTTGTCAAATTCGCGCAGCAGCCCCTCCTCATCAAAATTGGCCTGGTCGGAACCAAAGTTGTACGGTGCGATCACGCAGGTGTTCTTGGTCACTTCGCGCTCTATGAGCGTGCCCGATACGCACCACTTGATACCTTTCTGCTTTTGCACCTCTTCATACAAGTACTTGTCCCAGCCGGGGCAGAAGTAGTTATCGTCATCCGAAAGCACCAAATGGTCACAGGTGGCCAGCGATGACGGCAGATTGAATCCGTAGCATACCCCCACATTACCCTCAGAATGGGTGTGCAGGATGTTATTTGCCCTAACCCACTCCAGCGTGCCATCTGTTCCTTCGTTCACATGCACGATCACCTGATGCGGATAGACCGAGTTCTTCCGGATGCTTCCAAGGGTGATTTTCAGTATTTCCAGATTATTCCACGATGGGATCAGGATGCTGAATAGGGGTAAACCGGTAGTTGGTGCGTTCATTTAACAAATGGTTTCTCTTAACAGATGGCAAAAGTCATAAATTTGCCGTTACTAAAAAACGATATTAGTTTTTTCATGAACAAAATTAACCCGGCCAATGATCTGCCACTTATGGCCACCGGCGACGGTATTGTGCTCTTTCATCCGCACATGCCCAAAAATGCCAAACAATATGTTTGCGACGTACTCGACACCCGCTGGATCGGTCAGGGTCCCCGCGTGGAACAGTTCGAGAACGAATTTGCGCAACAGTTTGGCGGTGGTTGTGCGCCGCTGGCCGTAGGTTCCGGTACCGATGCCCTGCACCTTGCCTACCTTCTGGCCGATGTGAAGGAAGGTGACGAGGTCATAGCGCCTGTCTTCACCTGCACCGCCACCAACATTCCCTTCCTCTACATGGGCGCAAAGATCCGCTTTGCTGATGTGGAGAAAGACACCTTCAATATTGATACCGACCACGTAAGGTCACTCATCACACCCAAAACAAAGGCTATAGTTTGTGTGCACTATGGTGGCCTGCCCTGCAATATGGACGAGCTGCACCAGATGGGTCGCGAACACGGTATTCAGATCATTGAAGATGCCGCGCATGCGCTGGGTGCCACCTACAAAGGCAAAAAAGTAGGCGAGATGTCCGACTTCACCATGTTCTCTTTCCAGGCCATCAAGCATATCACTACGGCCGATGGGGGCATGCTCCTCATCAAAGACCGCGAGCTGCTTGAGAAGGCAAAACGCCTCCGTTGGTTCGGCATTGATCGCTCTGCCAAACAAATGGGTATCTGGGAGAACGACATTCGCGAAATAGGCTATAAATACCAGATGAACGATGTGGCCGCCGCCATGGGTATTGCCGCGCTCGAAGAGTTTGAAGAGACCCTCGCGCTGCGCAAACGCCTGCTGCAACGTTACTTCGACAACCTGAAAGGTTTTGATGGCGTGCACTGTGTAGGTGCCGGCTATACCGACCGCGAACACGCCGCATGGATGATGACGGTGCTCGTTGAAGACCGCGCCCGCTTCCAGACCTATCTGCGCAGCCACCGCATAGAAAGCGGACAGGTGCATTACCGCAACGACCGGTATTCCATATTCGGTGGTCGTCAGGAAGGTGCGTTCCCCAATATGGATAAGATAGAGAACAACTACCTGGTCTTGCCACTACATACTAAAATGAATGAGGCCGATGTTGACTACATCTGCGAAAAGATAAAGATGGGCTGGTAACAGCCCTTTTTTATTGGGCTACGCGCACGGCTTCACGTCCACCACCCGCACTTGTAGTCGGGTAGTGCCGTTATATTCGTTCTCTTCTATGTTGTACAACATATCGAACGGACCACCACGCACGATGTCTATTTTTTCGCCCAAACCAAAACCAATGCCATCCACAATAGAGCCGTTGCGCTGATGCGCCACCAGCCTCAGGTGTTGGTCCTTTACCACCGACGATGAACCCTGATAGTCATACATGCGACGGGTAAGGAACACAGGTTTCATATTGGCCGGACCAAACGGCTCAAACTGCTTCACAATGTTGTAGAATGACGGCTTCACCAGCGACAGCGGTATCTCTGCGTCAATCTCTATTTCGGGCACTTGCTGGTCAGCAGTGATGCGCTCGGCCACTATCTCTTCAAACTTGTCTATGAACTCGCCTACACGCTTTTCGTCAAGGGTCATACCTGCGGCAAAGCAGTGTCCGCCGTAGTTCTCCAATATGTCGCGGCACTCGTGTATGGCTTCATAAATATTGAAACCCGATACCGACCTCGCCGATCCCGTAGCCTTGCCGTTGGCCGATGTAAGCACTATCGTGGGCCGGTAATAATGATCTATAAGGCGAGAGGCCACAATACCCACCACTCCCTTGTGCCAGTGCGATCTGAACAACACGGTCGACTTCTTCAGTCGTTCGTCTTTGTGGTCATTCAGTATGGCCAGCGCCTCTTCTGTTATATTCTTGTCTATCTCTTTGCGGTCATCGTTGTCCGAGTGTAGTGCGGCTGCCAGTGCAGGTATCTTCTCGGGGTCGCACTCTATAAAGAACTCCACTGCCTTCTTGGCATCGTCCATACGGCCGGCTGCATTCACGCGCGGACCTATCACAAACACCAGGTCTGAAATAGACAATGCCTTCTGCACACCACCCAGGTCCTTCAGCGTGGCAATGGCCAGGCAAGGCGATTCGTTGATCTGCTTCACACCATAGTGCGCCAGTATCCTGTTCTCACCGTCTATCGGCACTATGTCGGCGGCAATACTCGTGGCCACAAGATCCAGGTATTGATATACCTTTTCCATCGGCAGTTTCCACTTTATTGCCAGTCCGCTTATCAGCTTAAAACCTATGCCACATCCGCTCAGCTCCTTATAAGGATACGGACAGTCGCTTTGTTTGGGGTTCAGTATCGCATAGGCCGGCGGCAGGGTGGCATCGGGTAAGTGGTGATCGCACACGATCACTTCTATACCCAGCGACTGCGCATAGGCTATCATCTCCACCGACTTGATCCCGCAGTCCAGCGTTATCATCAGTGTGTAACCGTTGCGGTGCGCATGGTCTATGCCGGCTTTAGAGATACCATATCCTTCGCGGTACCTGTGCGGTATGTAATAAGAAAGTTCGCCCTTGTAGTTATTCTTAAGGAAGCTGTACACCAGCGATACAGCGGTAGTGCCATCCACATCGTAGTCGCCATAAACAAGTATACGCTCATGCCACTCTATAGCCTCGCTGATGCGGTCCACCGCCTTCTTCATCCCCTTCATCAGAAACGGATCGTGCAGGTGCGATAACTCGGGGCGAAAGAACAGTCTTGCGCTTTCGTAGTCCTTTATACCACGCACAGCAAGCAACCTGCAGAGTGCGGGCTGCACCTGCAGGGCATTATACAGTTCGTTCACCACTGCCTCATCGGCCGGCTTTATCGTCCATCTCTTATCGGGCTTCATTCCCAAAATCCAGTTGTTGCACCTCTGCGTGATATGCTGTTATCCATTGTCCCAGCGACTCGCAGAAACTGCTGTTCTCTATATTCACAAAATAATCACCCTGCTTCATTATCTGTTCCAGCAGCTTGTCTTGTGCCTGAATGCACTGTATAGCGGTATTATACGGTATGTGGCTGAACGACACCATCTCATACACCGATATGAATCGGTCGGGATAACGGTTGCCCAGCTCTTTTTCTATCTTCTTGCGCTCCAGGAATTTCGGATCGGCCACCTTGTCGCGCATCTCTGTAAAATTGTTCAGTGCGAGGTTGGCAACAGCGTCTCCGTTGGGTTTCCGCTTGCGTTCATATTCTTTCAATATTGTGGCCCAGTCGTCGCCATATGTTTCCATAAGAGAGGCCAGCACCGTGCAGTCCTCAAAACCCGCGTTCATACCCTGGCCGTAGAAAGGCACTATGGCATGTGCCGCATCGCCTATCAGCGCGCTCTTGTCTTTATAGTGCCACGGGAAGATGTGCGTGGTGATGAGCGATGATGTAGGATTGGTGAAGAAGTCTTCTATCAGTCCCGGCATCAGCGCTTTCGCGTCGGCAAACTGTGTGTCGAACAGTTGATGCACATCCGCTTCGGTCTTTAGCTTTTCAAAAGACACTTCTCCTTCAAACGGCATGAACATCGTACACGTAAATGTGCCGTCTGTGTTAGGCAGCGCTATCATCATGTACTTGCCGCGCGGCCAAATGTGCAGCGCCTCTTTCTCCATCATCCACTCGCCGTTGTTGCCCGGCAATATGGCCAGTTCTTTGTAGCCATACTCCAGGTAGTGCTGCGAACTGTTCACACGGTCCATGTGGCTATAGCTGTTGCGCAGCGCCGAGAACGCGCCGTCTGCACCAAACAGCAGATCGGCATGTACTGTCTTTTCTTCTCCGTTGTGGTTGAAGCGCAGCGTATTGGTTGCTACATCCACATGCGCACACCTGTGCTCAAAATGGATCTTCGCACCATGTTCCTCCGCCAGCGTCATCAGCTTGCGGTTCAGTTCGCCGCGGCTCACCGAGTAGATGGCCTCATTGTTTCGGCTATATGGCTGAAACGCGGTCTGCCCGTCGGGCTGATGCAGGTAGCGACCATACATCGGTATGGCCAGTGGCTCCATTTCCTGCCTCAGTCCGGCAAGGTCCAGTGCTTTCCATCCGCGGGCACTCATGGCCAGATTGATGGAGCGACCTGCCGAGATCGACGCCTTGCGCATATCGGTGCGGCGTTCATACACCGACACCTCATAGCCTTTCTTCCTCAGTATTATTGCAAGCAGCGACCCCACGAGTCCTGCACCAAGTATTGTTACGTTGCGTGACATATTATCAGTTGGTAAAAGTATAAAAAATCAAGGCACGGCACGCATGACATCTGTCACCACACACATATATACTGCGTCTATACAGTTGATGTGTCTGTTTTACGGCACATAACTATACGTTGCATAGATCATGGGGTTCAGAAAGTAGCCGCCCTTGCGGGGTGCGGCAGCATCGTCAAACCATTCCCACTCTTTGGAAAAGGGCTTGCGGCTATACGTGCGCGATGGTTTGCCATAGCCTGTTGTAAGGCCCGGCACCTGGCCGTTATAGGCCGTCACCTCAGGGTGCTTCTCCGATCCCAGCACCTGCTGTGTATTGCCATGACCCGATATCCACTCCATAGATATGAACAGACCTTCGTTCACCGGTATGCGCAGTGCCGACAGGTCCACACGCACCCACGAATCCGGCCTGGTGGCGGCAACAATTATGTTGCTGTCGGTCAGCTCACGGCCCGGCAGCGAGTCCCACTCATACACATGCACCCTGAAGCGGGTGCGCCAGTCGCCATCGCCGGTTATGTATACAAACACCTCTTTCAGCACACCATCGTGCGCGGTATCGGCTTTCAGTTTTATGGCCGTCTCGGCGCCATAGTTGCGGTAGCACTCGCCATCGTGGTGCAGTTGCCTGCGGCTGTTGCCCAGCGTGGCGGTGCGTGCTTTTCCCTTGCGGCCCGTTATCGCTACTTCGCGCAGTGCGGTTGCCTGGCTGTTCAGCGTCACCATTATCGAATCTGCCGGCAGACCGGCAACCGGCAGCTCTTTCTTTTCATAGCCCATGCAGAAGAACACCAGCGTCTGCACCTCTGCCGCATCGGCGGTGAATGCAAAGGCGCCGTTCTCATCGGTATATACGCCCTGCGCCTTGTCCTTTACCTGCACTATGGCAAAGGGTATGCCCCGGTGCTGCCGGTCGGTGATGCGGCCCACAAACACCCTGGGCTGCGCAGCGGCAGTAAGGGCAAGCACCCACAGACTGATAATGAGGATCGTACGCATCATAAATTATTTGGGTTCACGGCCGCATCACAACTGTGTGCGCATCTCGGCCAGTCGGTGGCGGGCTACCTGCACAAATGTGCTGCCCGGATAGTCTATCACCAATTGTTCGTAATAGGTTTTTGCTTCCTGCGGTTGGTGCAGTTCTGTGTCATAGATCTCTGCCATCTTAAAGACAGCATCATCGCCCAGCACATCCTTGCCATGCTTGTTCACCACTTCCCTCAGGTAGGTAATGGCCGTGGGGAAGTCGCGGTGTTTTATGGCCAGTCGGGCATGCATCATCACTATATCATCGGCCAGCGGATGTTTGGGCCATGCCTTGGCTATGCTGTCTATCAGCGCCGCGGCCTGTGTATCCTTGTTCTGGAACATCAGCAGTCCGGCGGTGGCAAACCGTTGCAGCGGCGCGGTATTGCTGTCTTCCACATTCTCGGTTATCAGCACCGACAGGTCTATCGCGTCATTGGCTATCAGGTTCGATGTGCCCGACTTCAGTATGCCCAGCAGCTTCTGTGCCAGATCGAAGTCGCCGCGATAAAACGCCAGCCGCGCATTGCGGAAGCGGGCATCCTCGGCTGCTACGTCCTGCTTGTAGTCTTTTTCCACCTGACTATACGTGAGCGATGCGTCCCATATCTTGCCGTCCAGCAAGTAGTAGTCGCCCAGTTGCAGTTTGAAGACAGACATCATGTTGCGGCGGGTATCCGGCTCGGCCACACTGCGCTTCAATGCCTCTATGGCTTTTTTCACATTATGTCCATACAGTGCCAGCAGCTTCGCGTAGTCCGATGCCGTCTTCATCGTGTAGTGCTTCGGATAGTCGGTCAGGAAGGTATCATACATGGCCGTCAGTGCGGCAACATCCTCGGCCGTGCGTGCCTCGTTCAGCTCCAGGCGGTTCAGTGCCGCAGCCAACTTCTCGCTGCGTGCCATTATGAAATAAGGCGCCTCGGTGCCCTTGGCAATGATGCCGTCGAACGCGCGTGTAGCAATATCAAACTGGCGGGCGGCAATAGCGGTGCGTGCAAAATCCATCACCCTGCGGCCTCCCTCCTGGTTACGTTCGTCTATGGCCTCTATCTGCATCAGCGCGCCATCCCAGTCGTCTTTCTGTGTATATACCCAGGTCAGTATCTCGCCATAGTAGCTGTTGGATGGCTCCTTGTTGATCTTCGCCACAATGGCTTTCTGCACCTGCTGCAGCTTTTTTTGGTCGGTGCCCACTATCTCCAGCAGCATTTCCTTGGCCTGGTCGGCGGTCATAAACACACTGGGACCACCACGCAGCAACGACTCCACTGTCTTTTCCATGTTGCCGGTCTTGGCATACAGCATGGCCAGCGGCCTGCCATACATCGGCGGATTGCCCAGCAACTGCAACGCCCGCTCGTAGGTGAGAATGGCGTAATCATCGCGGCCTATGTCAGTGAACATCTTCGCTATGTTACCCGTGAAGATATCATCACCATTCAGCATATTGATGACGCTGTCATACTGCACTTTCGACTTTTCGGGTTTGCCCGCCTTGTCATATACCTGCCCCAGTTCCAGGTTCATCTCCGGACTGCGAATACCCCTCGGGTACATGGCGGCCTTCTTTTCCACCAGCTTTTCGGCCTGTTTGAATTTACTTGCCTCCAGCAGCGTATTCAGGTAGTCGTGATATACCGAATCGGGTTTGGTCTTATACAACTCGGCAAAAATGCCGATGGCCTCATCATATTTCTTTTCCGCGGCATAGCGGCGGGCCGTTTCAGCGTCCTGCTGCGCCCACGCACTGCCGCCCGAAAGCAGCAGCACCCACACACATATCCCTATCCATTTTGCTATGTTTCCCCTGGTTGTCATACCTCGTTCTCAAATGTAGCATTTATTGCCATTGGTGTCTCTTAGCGAATTTATAAATATGGTCGCCCAACCGGCGGGGCTACCTCAAAAACTCCCGTTTTTAAAAAAGTTGTTGCGGGTAAAATATGCCAAACCAGCGCTGAAGATCAATGCCTTACACAACTCCCGCCGGTACAAAAACTCTCAAAAAACTCCCACGCTATCAGCGGTGTACTGTATGCGGCCCCGGGCCACAAACGGCATACACCATGCCTGCGCGCGCTAAAGGTAACTCCATGCCTCAAAACAGGCAATTCAAATATCTGTGATACTACGAAAAGTGCCATGTCATAAAAACGGCGGTTTGTCTGTTGTTCAGCCACCCCTATCCCCTCCCTGCCTACCGGTCAGGCAGGCTTCGCAGCAGGGGGAGTGGGAGAATGAGCGCGGTTGTGACCTGAAACATCCTGCCTTCGGCAGGCAAGGCGACCTGCGGCAGACGGGTCTATCTGCGGCAGGCAAGTTGCGCTAAAAATAATTGTCCGTTACTACGCCTTTGTGTAAATTTATATTTGTGCGCATCCTTCAAAAACTCTACCTCACTATTTTGCCGGCCATATTTGCCGTCATGGCGCATGCACAAGTGAATATTATTACCACAATTGCAGGGAAGACTCCTTATGGGTTTAGTGGCGATGGCGGACCGGCAACTAATGCACAGTTGAAAGCGCCATATAGGATTTGCCCAGACCAATTAGGGAATATACATATTGCTGACGCATTAAATCATAGAATACGGTCAGTATCAGCATCCGGTGTTATCGCAACTACTGTGGGCAAAGGCTCTGCGGGGTTCTCTGGTGATGGTGGTGATGCGATAAGCGCTGAAATAGAAGTTCCTCAAGGAGTATTTGTTGACAAAAACAATAATCTGCTCATTTGCGATGGAGTAAATAACAGGATACGGAAAGTCGATTTGTCAACTGGCATAATCAGCACAATAGTTGGCACTGGCATTGGAGGAAACGGGGGAGATGGAGGAGCGGCAACGAGTGCGGAGTTAAACGGACCCGTTGGCATATGTACGGATAAGGATGGAAATATTTTTATTGCTGATTGGAGAAATAAGAAAGTGAGAGTAGTGAAATCTCTAACGAATGAAATCACAACTTTTGCCGGAACAGGTGGTGGTGGTTTCTCGGGAGATGGTGGGCCAGCTAATAACGCTACAATCGATGGGCCAGAGCAAGTATTTGCTGACACAAATGGAAACATACTTATTGCAGACCAATACAATCATCGCATCAGAAAGGTCGATCGCGTTACTCAAATTATCACAACCATAGCAGGAAACGGAACCGCAGGATATTCAGGAGACGGAGGACTTGCGGTAAATGCCAAACTGAATCAGCCGACTGGACTATTTGTAGATAAGCAAAACAATATTTACGTAGCAGAATATGGCAATGGAACTGTCCGAAAAATAGATGGATCAACAGGCATCATAACAACCGTTGCCGGTACCGGTGTTACCGGATTCTCCGGCGATGGTGGGCCCGCAACTAATGCGAAACTATTTTGCAGTGATGTATTTGTAGATAGTTTTGGCAACCTCATCATAGCAGACTATGAGAATAACAGAATAAGGAAAGTTAGTAGCGGTGTTGCCGTGACAGATATAGATAAAGCGGTTGAGGCGAAGTTGTTTCCCAACCCTACAACCTGTATGTTTTCGGTGCAGGTACCAGCTGGTCTTGCACTGCTTACTATTTACAATATCGGAGGGGTGGCCGTTCTCTCACAAACCATAACTACAGGCACTGCTGAGGTAGATCTTTCGGGTTTTCCATCCGGCATTTACCTGGTGTATGTGCGGAGTGGTGATAAGCTTTATGCAAATAAGGTATTGAAACAATGATAAGGACTATCCTGATATTGATATTTTCCTGTACCTGCTTCATAAGCCAGGCACAGGTGAATATTATTACGACCATAGCGGGAAATGGAAATGCTGCATATAGTGGTGATGGAGGACCGGCAACGAGTGCGGAGTTTAACAGGCCGAGTGCGGTGTGTTTCGACAAGTTCGACAATGCTTATGTGACCGATGCTTTTAATCATAGGGTCAGGAAGATAACCTTAACAACAGGTATAGTGACGACATATGCAGGCAACGGAGTTGCCTCATTTTCGGGAGATGGAGGAAATGCAATAGATGCAGAATTTTATGTTCCTCAAGGTGTTCTAGTTGATGATGACGGCAATGTATATATCTCAGATGGCGGTAACTATAGAATTCGTAAAGTGAATGTTGCAACAAATATAGTAACTACGATTGCGGGAAATGGTTTTTCGGGACTCGCAGGTGACGGCGGTATCGCGATAAATGCTGAACTGGGGCAACCTATTGGACTTGCAATTAAAAACAACGAGTTGCTAATTGGCGACTACGATAATGGAGTTGTCAGGAAATTGAACCTAACAACGGGCGTTATTACTAGAGTGGCAGGAAATGGCATTCCCGGATATTCGGGAGATGGTGGTGCTGCAGTATTGGCACAGCTAAATGGTGTGTCAGATATCTTCGTTGATCAATCCGGGAACATATTAGTAGTGGAGCAGTGGAATGGTGTAGTGAGAAAAATAGACGCCGCAAATGGTGCTATCACAACCGTCGTAGGTAAAGGGACTTTGGGGTATTCGGGCGATGGCGGTGCTGCCATCAACGCGGAACTAAATGAACCTACAGGAATTTTTGTAGATAAGCACAATAATCTATACATATCCGACTACCGCAATGGTGCCATAAGAAAAGTAGATGCAGCAACAGGTATTATTACTACGTTGGCAGGTGGTATTTCTGGATATGGAGGCGACGGTGGCCCGGCTACTAACGCAAAACTAAAATGTACTGATGTTTGGGTAGATGACAATGGGAATATTTATATAGCAGACTATGTAAACAACAGAATAAGAAAAGTCAGCAGCGGTGTAGCTGTAACTGATGTAGACAAAGGTGTTGAGGCGAAGTTGTTTCCAAATCCTACTACCGGTGTGTTTTCGGTGAAGGTACCGGCAGGTATTTCGTTGCTTACTATTTACAATATAGGAGGCGTGGAGGTTCTCTCTCAAACGATAACGACCGGAACGGCTGAAGTAGATCTCTCAAGTTTTCCTTCCGGCATCTACCTGGTGTATGTGCGGAGTGGCGATAAGCTTTATGTGAATAAGGTGATGAAGAATTGAGGGTAAGCGAACAAAGACCAACTATTAAACCAACTACTACAGATTGGCAGGGACAAATTTATTCTTTGTACCCCAATCCTAACGATGGTAATCTGACTCTGGTGCAGTTGATCCAAGATACATCAGTTATTTCAATCGACATTTCAGATGTTTTGGGAAGAAGTGTACTTAAGGAACAAGTAGTATTCAGAGAAAAAAGTCATGATTTACATCTTGAAAATATTACTGCCGGACTGTATGTGGTCAGTACAATAGACTCAAAAGGCAGGACGTTTATCTTTAAATTTGTAAAACAATGATTAGATGTATTTTATTAGTAATTTTCACTTGCTCTTGCATATTCGCGCAGGCGCAGGTGAATATTATTACCACAATTGCCGGAAAATCTATTTATGGGTTTAGTGGCGATGGAGGACCTGCAACTGATGCACAGTTAAAAGCCCCTTACAAGATATGTACCGATCAGGCAGGGGATATTTACATCGCAGACGCCTACAATCATAGAATTAGAAGAATCATCTGTGCAACAGGTACTATTACAACCATTGCGGGTAATGGTGTTGGAGGTTTTTCTGGCGATGGAGGACCTGCAACAAACGCCCAGTTTGCAGTCCCTCAAGCAGTGACAATAGACGCTCAAAATAATATATATATATGTGACGGTCTTAACCACAGAGTTAGGAAAATATTTGCTGCAACTGGTATAGTGATAACCATTGCAGGCACAGGCATTGGCGGAGGTAATGGAGACGGAGGTCCAGCGACAAATGCAGAATTAAATCAGCCTGGTGGAGTTTTTGTTGATAAAAACGGAGATGTTTACATCGCAGACTGGGGGAACAATAAAGTAAGGAAGATTACATATTCTACCGGAATAATTAAAACAATTGCAGGTACGGGAGTTGGTGGATATTCTGGTGACGGAGGAATTGCTACGAACGCAAAAATATCGAGACCAGTAGATGTTTTCTGTGACACTTCCGGCAATATTTTGATTGCAGAGTTGGATAATAATTTGATAAGAAAAGTCAATTTTATCACAAATATTATCACCACAATTTCCGGCGATGGATCTGTAGGTTACTCTGGCGACGGAGGACTTGCGATAAATGCTAAACTGAATCAACCGACAGGGCTATTTGTAGACAAGCAAAACAATATTTACGTTGCGGAATATGGCAATGGAACTGTCCGAAGAATAGATGGATCAACAGGCATCATAACAACCGTTGCCGGGACAGGCGTTACCGGTTTTTCCGGAGATGGTGGGCCTGCTACTAATGCAAAACTATTTTGCA
This sequence comes from Chitinophagaceae bacterium, assembly GCA_014879545.1. Classification (GTDB taxonomy): domain Bacteria; phylum Bacteroidota; class Bacteroidia; order Chitinophagales; family Chitinophagaceae; genus Nemorincola. The sequence goes on from JACSRV010000100.1 coordinate 33,149, forward strand.
GTGACGTATTTGTAGATAGTTATGGCAATCTGATCATAGCAGATTATGAGAATAACAGAATCAGAAAAGTGAGTAGCGGTGTAGCTGTAACTGATGTAGATAAAGGTGTTGAGGCGAAGTTGTTTCCAAATCCTACAACCGGTGTATTTTCTGTGCAGGTTCCTGTCGGCATTTCGCTGCTTACTATTTACAATATCGGAGGAGTGGCCGTTCTATCACAAACCATTACGACCGGAACGGCTGAAGTAGATCTTTCGGGTTTTCCTTCCGGCATCTACCTGGTGTATGTACGGAGTGGTGATAAGCTCTACGTGAATAAGGTGATGAAACAATGATAAGGACTATCCTGATATTGATATTTTCCTGTTCCTGCTTTTTAAGCCAGGCACAGGTGAATATTATTACAACGATTGCGGGAAAAGACACCTATGGGTTTAGTGGCGACGGAGGCCCGGCAACTAATGCAAAACTGAAAGCACCTTACAGAATTTGTCTTGATAAAGGTGACAATATATTTATTGCTGATGCACTTAATCACAGAATACGCAGAATTTCAAAAGCTGACGGATATATTTCCACGATTGTTGGCACTGGTTCTCCTGGTTTCAATGGTGACGGTGGGACAGCCACTGATGCAAAGCTGGAAGTTCCACAGGGGATATTCATCGATGATAATGGCAATTTGTTTATTTGCGATGCAATAAGCGAGCGAATTAGAAAGGTTGAATTGTCTACCGGTATCATTACTTCAATTGCAGGAACCGGTTCAATTGGAAACGGTGGCGACGGTGGGGCGGCGACCAATGCCGAATTTTACTATCCTGTGGGTTTGTTCGTAAATAAGACAGGAGAGATCTTTATTGCAGACTGGGGCAACAAAAAGATAAGAGTCATAAATCCCACTTCAGGCGTCATAACTACATTCGCGGGAACAGGGACTGGGGGGTATTCGGGTGATGGAGGTCCCGCAATTAATGCAACACTAGATGCACCGTTAGATGTGTATGCGGACACCAATGGCAATATATTGGTTTCAGAACAATATAATCATAGAGTAAGGAAGGTAGACGCGGTCACAGGTATTATCACAACGATTGCCGGGAATGGAACTGCGGGATATTCGGGTGACGGTGGTTTGGCAATAAACGCTAAACTAAACGAACCAGATGGTCTTTTTGTTGACAAGCACAACAACGTATTTATTACGGATTATTACAACGGATCGATACGAAAAATAGATGGATCAACTGGCATCATAACCACCGTTGCCGGAACGGGCGTAACGGGATTCTCGGGTGATGGTGGGCCTGCTACTAATGCGAAACTATTTTGTAGTGATGTATTTGTAGATAGTTATGGAAATCTGATCATAGCAGATTATGAGAATAACAGAATAAGAAAAGTGAGTAGCGGTGTAGCTGTGACTGATATAGATAAGTCTGTTGAGGCGAAGTTGTTTTCCAATCCTACTACCGGTGTGTTTTCGGTGCAGGTACCAGCTGGTATTTCGTTGCTTACTATTTACAATATTGGAGGTGTGGCCGTTCTCTCTCAAACCATTACTACCGGAACGGCTGAAGTAGACCTTTCGGGTTTCCCTTCCGGCATCTACCTGGTGTATGTGCGGAGTGGTGATAAGTTGTATGTGAATAAGGTGGTGAAGCAATGAGCACCCTAAATTCGTTTTAATTCCCCCTTTTGCGGCGATTACCACCCAAATTCACCGCACAATGTGCGGTGAAAAGACGCGCATGCGGTGAATAATCCGTATATTCGCCGCACAATCTGCGGAGAATGTTTATCCATGAGCTAAAAGGCTGGCCGGCTTTTGAATGGGACGACCATCACATCACCACGCTGCTGGCACGCGTGCGGCACCGGCAGGGACTGCTGTGCGGCCGCATGAGCGCGCTTGGCTTCGACCTCAGGCAAGAAGCAGCACTGCGCTCGCTGACCCTGGAGGTGGTAAAATCGAACGAGATAGAAGGCGAACTGCTCGATAAAGCACTGGTGCGGTCGTCTATAGCGCGCCGCCTGGGCATGGATATAGCAGGGCTGCTGCCCGCCGACAGAACGGTGGAAGGAATTGTAGAAATGATGCTGGACGCCACCCGACACTATGACCAAACCCTTACCGATGACAGACTCTTTGCCTGGCACGCCACCCTTTTCCCCACAGGTCGCAGCGGACTGTACAAAATAACCACCGGCCAATGGCGCGACGGGCACAACGGGGCCATGCAGGTAGTATCGGGGCCTATGGGCCGAGAGCAGGTACACTTTACCGCACCCGACGCCCACCGACTTGCCGCCGAGATGAGCGCATTTCTGCATTGGTTCAACACCCCGTCTTCTCATGACCCGGTGCTGCGTGCGGCCGTGGCCCATCTGTGGTTCATCACCATCCACCCGTTCGATGACGGCAATGGCCGCATAGCACGCGCCATAACGGACATGCAGCTGGCACGTGCCGATGGCGACCCGCAACGCTTCTACAGCATGTCCGTTCAGATAGAAAAAGAGAAACAAGCCTACTACAACATTCTGGAGCGCACACAACGCGGCACACTTAACATAACCGATTGGATGGTATGGTTTCTTGAGTGCCTGGAAGGTGCCCTGCAACAGGCCGAGGTGACTTTGGCATCGGTGCTGAAACGTGCCGCATTTATGGACCGCATAGCCGGCATAGTGCTCAACGAGCGCCAGCAACACATGATCTTGCGTCTCACCGACGATTTCTTCGGCCGACTGACATCATCAAAATGGGCCAAACTGACAAAGTGCTCACAAGACACCGCGCTGAGGGATATTCAAGACCTGATGCAAAAAGGCATTGTGACAAAAGACGACATGGGCGGCAGAAGCACCGGATATGTGCTGAAAGATTTTTAGATCCTTCTACCGCTTGCGCTCAAAAATAATTGCTAGTCAATACCCGTTTGTGTAAATTTATATTTGTGCGCATCCTTCTAAAACTCTACCTCACTATTCTGCCGGCCATCTTTGCCTGCATGGCGCATGCACAGGTGCCACAGCCAGAACTTTTATGGATGAGGAGCATTGGTGGTAGCGCATCAGAGTCCATTTCATCGTGGGTGCACCCCACACCTGACGGAGGGTTTATTACGCGAATCGAATCAACCTCACCTGCGGGTACCGGTAATATTGACTCTTTTTGTTCGCCGGTTGAAAGGCGAATGATTTTTACCAAATTTAATAACGATGCAACAGTAGCAGAATGGAGCAATTGCTTCGGGACGCAAGGTGATAGTTTTTTACTTTTTTTATATTCACAGGCCGATGGGTCTTACATATTGTTAGGGGATTTTAAAGGAAGCGGTGCGCTGATAAAAAAGTATAATCCTGCCGGCGGGGAGGTGTGGCAAAAGAACTACAGCAAGGGTAATGCTGGCAAGCTGTATTCTGCCTTGCCAGTAGCTGACGGAGGGTATATTTTGTTATGTTCACGCCATTATACTGATACAAATGTTCTGGTACATTATGGGTCTTGGGAAACGGGAGACTATTGGCTGGCGAAGCTGGATAGCAACGGGAATAAAGTATGGAGTAAAGTGATAGGTGGAGCGGATGAGGAAGACAGAGGCATGCTGGTTCAGGGGGAAGGAAGAAATTATTATATTGTAGGGATTACGTCATCAAATGATAATGATTGTATTGGTAATCATGGCGGTGCCGACATATTTGTTGCCCGTTGCAACGATACAGGAGGGGTGATTTGGAAGAAATGTTTGGGCGGGTCTGACAATGAAACGGCAGTGGTGGGATGCCGCAATGCTAATGGCGGGATAATTATTTGCGGAAGCACGAAATCTACTGATGGCGATGTCCATCACCATATTGGCGGGGAAGATTACTGGTTATGCGCTCTGGATTCTAATGGCGTGTTTGAATGGGACAACTGCTTTGGAACCACGGAGAATAATGAACAACCACAGGCTGTATGTTTGGGATCCGATGGTACTATCTGGGCCAATGGGCAGAGCTTTACACCGAACCGTGATGTATATTTAGTACACACAAGCAGCAGCGGGGGGCTATTGCATCAAAGAGTTTTACAAAGTACCTACGAAGACGAGGGCCAAATGCTTTTCCCTATCTCTGGTGGCAAAACCCTGGTTGGGGGCTATTCTGTTAATTTAAATGGCGACTTTTCAGCTATTCCCTACAGGGGGGCGTGGGATGTATTTCTTGCGGTGTTCGCGCCGTGGGATGCAGGAATAGATGACATGGCTACTAAGGAACTTTATCACATTTTTCCCAATCCGACGCGCGGGGAATTGACAATAGAAACAAAAGAGACAAGTGTCTCGCATCGGGTAACGCTAACGGACGTTTTTGGCAGGGTGGTTATGCGTGGGTTCATTCAAAAGGGCGTATCAAAAACATCTCTATACACCGGTTCATTGCCACAAGGCATTTACAACGTCTCTGTGGTTACCGAACAAGGAAACGTATTCCACAAAATGATAGTGGCGGGAAATTAATACAACAATAGCGCTCATTTCCCCCTCAACACAAAGTGTTGTTTTTCTCTGAAGGCGGGGCTATTGAAGATAAGGCCGATGCCGTAAATATCAATACTCATATATACCTGCGGCAGTTCGCAGATGGCGCGCCATGATGCCGATGCCTGTGCCTTGCTGTGTATGTGTGGTATCACTATCATGCCGCCATCGCTCAGGGCGTACAGGGCATCTTGCACAAGCTGTGTGGTGCAGTCTTTCGCATCGGGCAGCACCAGTACATCAAAAGTCCCTTCAAACAACTCATATGCCTCTACCCGCAACACCGAGTTGTAGTGCCTCCATGCGGCTATGCGCTGCAGCAGGTGTGCATAACGCGAGCCCGGCAACGGGTCTATGGTGGCCGATGCGTAAGTGGCGCGGCCCTCTATCACATCCTCCACCAACTCATACACAAACGGCGAGTGGGTGCCATGCCTTCCCCGGGCCTTCCATCGGTAGGCTATCCAGGCAGCTATGGAGTGTAGTGTCATGTGGCGGCAATTACATTTCTACACGTTCGTAGGTCTCGAACGTATAATCGAATTTGTTCTTCTCGTCGGCCTTGTGTTCTTCCTGAAACTTCAGCGTCCAGTGTGTGTGGTCTATGGCGGGGAAGAAAGTATCGGCACCTTCTATGCGGGTATGCACGCGGGTGATGTACATCCTGTCTACCAGCGACGCGGCCTGTCGGAATATCTCGCCACCGCCCAGCACCATGGCCTCTTCGGCGTTCAGTGCTTCGGCATGTGCAATGGCGGTCTCCAGTGTGCGGCACAGCACCACGCCTTCCGGCAGTTCCATATTGCCCCTCGACAGCACTATATTGGTGCGCCCCGGCAGCGGCTTGCCCAGCGACTCATACGTCTTACGCCCCATGATCACCGGCTTGCCCAGCGTGGTGCGCTTGAAGAATTTCAGGTCTTCGGGCAGGTGCCACGGCAACGTATTGTTCACGCCAATGGCATTGTTTTCGTCGGCTGCAACTATGAGAGACAGTATCATGCGCCAAAGGTAGAAAGTTACAGCTACAAAACAGGTAACCCCCGTCAGCCGCATTTGTTGCGCATGCGGCAGAATGCCGTTACTTTGCAGCATGTTCGCCGACATCATCCTCCCGCTCAATCTGCCCCAGGTGCTCACCTATGGTGTGCCTGTAGATATGCAGGACCGCCTGCGGCCGGGCATGCGTGTGGAGGTGGCACTGGGCAAGAACAAACAATATGCCGGCATCGTAGAGCGCCTGCACAATCACCGCCCGGATGGCTATCAGGTAAAACCCGTGCGCAACATCATAGACGAAGAACCTGTGGTGAGCGAACGGCAACTGCAGTTCTGGCGCTGGGTGGCCGGTTACTACATGGCATCGCCCGGCGAGGTGATGCAGGCCGCACTGCCCGCCCACCTGAAACTGATGGGCGAGACCCGCCTCGAGTGGGCCGGCGACGAAAGTGTGGTGTATGACTGGACCGATGCCGCCTGGCATGCCGCCGATGCGCTGCAACTGCGCAAAGAGATAACCATAAGCGAGCTGCGCGCCCTCACCGGTGCCGACCATTTTGCCGCCGTACTCAACGAGCTGCTGGAAAAGGAAGCCGTCATCATCAACGAAACGCTGGAGACCGCCTACCGGCCCCGCCGCGAAAAGGTGGTCACCATGGCAGCCCGCTACAAAGAAGAAAAGGAACTCATAGCCCTGTTCGATCAGCTGGGGCGTGCACCCCGCCAGTTGCAACTGGTGATGGCCTATACCGAACTGAAAATGAAGAACGGCATCGTGCGCCAGACCGATCTGCTGGAACGTGCACAGGCGACCGCTTCGCAAGTGAGCTCGCTGGTAGACAAAGGTGTCTTTGTCATCTCTGAGCAGCAGGTAGACCGACTGCCCTATACCGGCTCAGAAGATGTGCGCGACATCCGCTTCACACCTGCGCAGCAAACCGCTTTCGAAGAACTGAACAAAGGCCTTGCCGAAAAGAAAGTAGCACTGCTGCATGGGGTCACCGGCAGTGGTAAGACACTCCTTTACATTCAAAAGATACGCGAGTGCCTGGCACAGGGCAGGCAGGCCATTCTGCTGCTACCCGAGATAGGCCTCACCACACAACTGGTGAGCCGCCTCAATGCCTACTTCGGTGCCGAGCTGGGAGTGTATCATTCGCACTTCAGCAACAACGAGCGGGTGGAGATATGGGAGAAGGTGCGCAAGGGCACCTACAAGGTAGTGGCCGGTCCGCGGTCGGCACTGTGGCTGCCCTACAACGACATTGGCCTCATCATTGCCGATGAGGAACATGATTCTTCCTACAAACAAAAAGACCCCGCGCCCCGCTTCCATGCCCGCGATGCCGCCATCTACATGGCCCGCCTGCACGATGCCGGGATCATACTCGGTTCGGCAACACCCGCTGTGGAAACACTCTACAACGTGCAGCAGGGCAAGTATGCCTATGCCGCGCTCAAAGACCGCTACCAGGGCGTGAAGATGCCCGAGATAAGGATCATAGACGCCCGCTCGCTGAACGCTGCCGGAAAGGGATCGCAACAGATGCTGACACCCGAACTGCAGCAGGCCATCACCGAGGCACTGTCTGAAAAGAAACAGGCCATCCTCTTCCAGAACCGCCGTGGTTATTCACCTTTCCAGTTGTGTACCACCTGTGGCTGGTCGCCCCGCTGCAAGAACTGCGATGTGTCGCTCACCTACCACAAAAGCACCGACAAGCTGCACTGCCACTACTGCGGCTACAAGGCACCCGTCATGAGCGCCTGCCCGCAATGCGGCAGCCAGAGTGTCACCAGCAAAAGTTTCGGCACCGAGCGCATTGAAGAAGAGGTGCAGCAAATGTATCCCGATGCCCGCGTGGCCCGCATGGATGTGGACAGCATGAAGGGCCGCAACAGCATCTCCGAACTGCTCACCAAGCTGGAGAAACGAAAAATAGATATCCTCACCGGCACACAAATGGTGGTGAAGGGGCTGGACCTGGAAGCCGTGGCGCTGGTGGGCATCATCAGTGCCGATAGCCTGCTCACCTTCCCCGACTTCCGCGTGAATGAACGCGCCTTCCAGCTCATGGAGCAGGTGAGCGGACGGGCCGGACGGGCCGACGGGGTGGGCCATGTGCTCATTCAGGCATTCAACATTCAGCACCCGGTGCTGCAATGGGTGAAACAGCACGATGTGCAGGCCTTCTACCGCCACGAGATCGCCTACCGCGAACATTTCTTTTATCCGCCCTTCAGCCGCATCATCAAGATCATCTTCCGCCATGCCGACGAAGACAAGACCATAGCCGCAGCGCAGCTCATGGCCGATGCGCTCACTACCATCACCAACATTTCAGTGCAGGGGCCCGGCCCGGCCATTGTGCCACGCGTACGCAATCAGTACATCCGCGAGATATGGATCAAGTGCCCCCGCGACCAGCGCCTTATCGAGTCGGTCAAGCAGTTCCTGCGCGCGCAGCGCCAGCACATCCTGAGCCTCAAGGGCAATACAAGTGTACAGGTGGTCTTCGACGTAGACCCCATGTAACAACAAAACAGCCGGCGGTTGCCGGCTGCTGAAAATATGATCTGTTATTGTGCTTACTGACGGTGCCAGCCACGGTGGCCGTGTGGCCTTGGCCCGAAACGCTTCTTACCCCACAACGCCTTACGCTGCCATATGCTCCTTTTGGCACCATAGCTCCTGTTGTTCCTTACAGGTGTACTCATCTTCTTGTAAGACGGCGCCTTGGCATATCGCATACGACATCCTGTTTCGGTCAACAGTATGATGCCCAAAAATGCGAACAGGAGGAATAATTTTCTTTTCATCAGCGTTTCGTTTCCTAAGAGCACTAAAGATATAAAAGTATTTCTTTAAAATAAAAGCCCTATGACCGTCACTGCAATGCATCGGCCATACTGCCGGGCACTTATTCTTCAGTTTTCTTTTTGCGGGCTGTCTTTTTCGCAGGCTTTTCTTCTGCTGCCGCTTCAGTACCCTCCTCGGCTACTTCAGCTTTTTTCTTCTTTGCTGCTGCTTTCTTTGGCTTTTCCGCAGGCTCTTCTGCCGGTGCTTCTTCAGCTGCTACTTCTTCAACCGCTTCCTCTTCAAAGTTCAGCAGGTCGTTGCCGTTCAGTATCTCGAACCACTTGAGCATTTTTTTCATGTCGCTCACGTACACGCGCTCTTCGTCAAACTCAGGGAAGATGTTCTTAAAGTATGCCTTGATCGCTTTAGCGTCGTTGGCGTTCACTGCCGATGGGGCGTGAGCGCCGGCATTGTCTTTCATTTTCTGAAAAACCACCTGAAGGCGCACATTATCGCCTGTTGTATATACTTCAATGCTCTCCAGCGGGGTCACATTGTGCTGACGCGCCGAAATGAACTTTGTTGTTTTGTCTGAAACACTGCGCACTATAGCGCCGTCGCTTTTTGTGCTCAATAACTGGAACAATCCGCTGAGACCTGTTACCGCTACTATTTCTCTATATTGCATAATATGTTTTGAAAGGGCGACAAAAATATCATTTTTATGCAGAATCGCCCCACTTTCATCAAAAAACTTGCAAGTATGCCGCCCGAGGCAAGGGAAAATTATATATTTGCCCTATGATACTGTCAGACTCCCGGATACTGGAAGAAATAGAAAAAGGCACCATCGTTATTGAACCGTTCGACCGCAAAAATCTCGGTTCCAATTCCTACGACGTGCACCTGGGCAAATACCTGGCTGTGTATAACGACACCACCCTCGACGCCAAAAAACACAATAAGATCACCCATTTCGAGATACCGGAAGAAGGTTATGTGCTGCAACCGCACATGCTGTACCTGGGTGTTACGCTTGAATATACCGAGACGCACGCACATGTACCGTTTCTGGAAGGGAAGTCCTCTACCGGTCGCCTGGGTATAGACATACACGCCACTGCCGGCAAGGGCGATGTGGGCTTCTGCAACGCCTGGACGCTCGAGATATCTTGTGTGCAGCCCGTGCGTGTTTACGCGGGTATGCCCATCGGTCAGCTCATCTACTTCCCGGTGGACGGCGAGGTGCTGAACGCATACAACAGCAAGGACAATGCCAAGTACACAGGCCGAACCGACAAGCCCGTGGAAAGCATGATGTGGAAGAACAAATTCTGATATTTCCTCTTTATACGTACGTATGGCACTGAACATGCCCACATTTTACAAGCGCACAGGCAGCGCCATCGTGTTTGCCGCAGTGATGCTTACCGGTCTGCTGTGGGATAGCCCCTGGCCGTTCCTGGCGCTTATATGCATCATTAACGTGCTGTGTATCAAGGAGTTTTTTACCCTGCTCGAGAAAATGGCCGGCGACGAACCATGGCCGGTATGGTTGCATGCCACCATGCAGCTGCTCAGTCTGTTCCTGCTGGTAGCACTGTCGCTGCCATCAGGTGTCAATCCGGTGCAGCAGCCCACCAATCTGGTTTTCGCGCTGCTGCCGCTTGCTGCACCCTTGCTGCTTTTGGCGGCCACACTTCCCGTAAAAAATGTGCTACCACAGCTCCTAAAGGCCACCGGGGCGCTGTTCTACATCACATTACCGCTGATACTGCTGGCAAAAATGCGCCAGTTCGACATACTACTGCCCATGGCCATCATCGCCCTCATCTGGATCAACGATACCATGGCCTATATAGTGGGGTCCTTCATCGGCAAAACCCCGTTTTCGCCCATATCACCCAAAAAGACGTGGGAGGGAACCGGCGGCGGTGTCTTGCTCACCATCATCGCGGCAGGCATTTATGGTTATCTGCCCGTGCTCTACACCATTCACAACAGCTCGCTTACCGACTGGATGGCCATTGCCCTGTGTGTGGCTGTAGCAGGTACCCTCGGCGATCTGCTTGAATCGAAACTGAAACGCCTGGCCGATGTAAAAGACTCGGGTGCCATCATGCCCGGGCACGGTGGTGCACTCGACCGGTTCGACTCCCTGCTCATCGCCATTCCGGTGGTGTATGTCTATTTTACTTTTTTCATGTAGGTTGTACCTATCCACATTTTTTGCGTTCGTATTGGTGTTTGATTGCTTATGTCTACCTTTGTGGTATGAATTTTAAAGTAAATATTGATGCCGCTATCGAAGCCTCTGTTTATGTATTGAACAGAGTGCCGTCGTGCGATATCCATAAGCTGTTTAAGATTCTCTACTTTGCCGAAAAGGCTCATCTGGCAAAATATGGCCGTCCCATAACTGGAGACTACTTCGTGGCCATGAAAAACGGACCTGTGCCGTCTTTTGTTTACGATCTCGTCAAATTCGTCAGAGGCGACAAGGCCTACTTTAATATTGGAAAAGACGTAGCTAAAGATTTCCAGATAGTTAATGGCATTTACATCGGAACCAACAGAGCCGCCGACACCGACTATCTGGCGGCATCTTCCATTGAATGTCTGGAAGAGTCTATTGAAATCTGTGCCTCTCTGAACTTTGACGAGCTGACAGAATTATCGCATGATGATGCGTGGATGAAATCTGACACAAACAGTGAAATGAATGTGTTGGATATTGCAAGTGCTGCCGGTGCCAATATCGGCATGCTTAGTTACATCCAGAGCAATATGGAAAATCAAAACTCTTTCTCATGGCGATAGATGACCGCCTTGCAGTAGGTTCTGTACTTTTTGAGTTTGTTACTACCACCATCCCTCCAAAGAACAAATATTACATTGTGGTAGGTATTTCAGGAAATGAAGTGGCGTTGGGAACCGTTTACATCAATAGTGAGATCAACCCCAATATTTTCAACACCCCCCAATTACGTGGTTATCATATTCCGATAAGCGCTGAAGAGTACCCTTTCCTGAAATATGACTCGTTTATTGATTGTTCTCACATCGAAGAGCGGTCAGTGTCCGATGTGTTGCAATGTCTTAATAACGACAATAAGAGATACGGCTACTATGCCTCGATCTCTGCAATAGAATTGGATACCGTTCTTCAAACCCTCGACAATGCGCATACCATTGCACCCGTTGTGAAAAGGAAATTCGGAATCAGGAAGTAACGGCTTTTACTCTGCCGATGGTCTGCGGCGCCATTGTTTCTTGGCAGCTTCATGTCTTTTGCTTTCCAACCTTGCTTCCTTCGCCGCCCTGTTAGGTTTTGTAGCCTTGCGCACCTTGGGTATCACCAGCGCCCGCTCCACCAGCTGCAGCATATTGGCAGTGGCTATTTGTTTGTTCTCCAACTGCGAACGGGTCTCGCTGCAGCGCACATGCAAAAAGCCTTCTTTGTTCATGCGGTGCGCCAGTTTCAGCGCTATCCGCTCCTTTTGCGCGTCAGTAAATAGTGTCGAGGTCGCCACGTGCCACAGCGCCTCCACAAGGGTTTCCACCTTGTTCACATTCTGTCCGCCCTTGCCACCACTGCGTGCGGTGCGGTAAATGATCTCGGTTGTAAAATCGGTCATGGCGGGCGCTTATCAGATGCCGAGCATGATAGCGGCAATAGTGAAATAAATGACCAGACCTGTAACATCCACCAGCGTGGCCACAAACGGTGCCGATGACGTGGCCGGGTCCAGGCGGAAACGTTTCAGTATCATAGGTATCATAGATCCCGTCAGGGTTCCCCATAACACTATCCCTATCACCGACAACGATACCGTCACACCCACCATCACCCAGTTGAAGTGGGTACCGTAGTTATACCAGCCCAGGTATTGCCAAATAGCTATCCTTATAAAACCTATGATGCCGAGAATAGCACCCAACGTGAGGCCCGACAATACTTCGCGGCGCATTACATACCACCAGTCTCGGTAAGAAAGCTCCTTAAGTGCCATCGCGCGGATGATCAGCGTTGCTGCCTGCGATCCCGAGTTGCCCCCGCTTGAAATGATAAGCGGTATGAACAGTTGCAAAACTATGGCCTTAGACAGCTCCATCTCAAAGAAAGCCATGGCTGTTGCTGTGAACAGCTCGCCTATGAACAGTACGATCAGCCAGCCGGCACGTTTCTGTATCATGGTAAAGAAACCCGTCTTCACATACGGAAGGTCCAGCGATTCCACACCACCAAACTGTTGCATGTCCTTGGTGTCCTTTTCTTCCGCCTCATCTATCACGTCGTCAATGGTCACAACCCCCATCACCACATTGTTGCTGTTGGTAACAGGTATGGCCACACGGTCATATTCCTTAAACTTCTGGATGGCGTCGTCTATCGAATCCTGTATTTCCAGTTTCACATAGAAACCATCCATTATGTCCTCTATCTTTTTGTTCTGGTCGTTCAGTACCAGCCTGCGTATCGGCAGATCGTCCACCAGCTTCCCGTTGTTGTCCACCACAAATATCACGTTGGCATCGGGCGTGTCCGAGTAAAACCTGCGGATGTGTTCCACGGCCTGCCCCAGCGTCCATTCTTTGCGTACTGTTGTAAAACGGGTATTTATCAGTCGGGCCACACTCTGCTCCGGATACCCCAGCAGGTCATAGGTAGCCAGGCGGTTCTTATCGCTCAGCAGGGCCAGGTATTCGGTCACCTCCACCCCGTCCAGCGAGTCGAAGAAAGACACCCGATCATTCGATTCCAGATTGTTCAGGATGTTCGACCGCTGCGGACCCGGCAATTCCTCCATGATACCCAGTTGTATCACGTGGTCAAAAAAGGAAAACGTCTTTACTTTGAGATCATCGGGCAGGGCTACAAACACATTGATAGCCTCCTCGTTGGTGAACGATTGCAATAAACGGGCTACCTCAGCCGGAAAATCTTCATCTCCGCTGTGGCGCAGCAACTCGGTAAGGTCGCCCTCCAGAATATTCTCCCTCAGTTCCTCTGCCAGCATTGCCGCTCATGTGTTTTAGATTTAGACCCCGAAGCCGCATTTTCAGGTATGCGCGCTCCTGCAAAAAAGCACGCAAAGGTACTTCAATTATGCCAAGATGCACCTACTAACGGCCACCCGGCATTAAATTTATGTGAAGAACCCTTAGGTCTACTTACGCTGTGCGCGCCATGCGGTCAGGTCCATCAGGCTATCCTTCACCACATCGTAGTACATTATTTCATACGAAGTCTGCTTCAGGAAGAAGTTGTACAGCTCGGCATACTCGCCGCCAACAGGCTCATGCACCTTCACCCAGTAATACGGTATCGACTCATCGGGTTTTCGGTGTAGTTCAAAACGCACCTTCTGTTTGCCGCGGGTGCGTGCGTTCACTTCCTGCATCTTGGCTTGCACCTCCGGCAGATCGGTCACCCGCTTCACTATATTGTTCTCGCGCGATGATATGTCCGCTCGTTCACCATTATCCCTGCGCGACTGGGCCATCGCTTCGGTAGTGCAGCAACAGACTGCCAGAACCAATGCCGCCAAACCTGTTTTTATAGTCAAAAGGTGTTTCATGAAAATGGTATTAATGGCAGAAAGATAGTGTTTATTGTAGTAAAACAAACCCAAACACATGAAGATTGATTGTCAATTGTTTCGTAACTTTCAACTCTTATGAAAAGATCCGCCCTGTTTGTCTTTTTCCTTCTTGTCGTTTTAGCATCTTCCTCATGCCGGCGCAAACCTGTCGCAGAGGTTTTGCCTCCCATCGATACCGTGGTCGCGGTGCCACCCGATAGCTCGTTGAAAGATTTTAGATTCATTCCGGCCACCAATGCCCGATGGGTCGTCAAGATGCGAGGCATTTCCTACTACGACAACACACTCGGTTGGTACATATACGATTCCGCCTATTTCAAGACCACCACCATTGTTGCAACCACCGAAACCACGATACACCAATCGCGCAACTATCAGGTGTTCAAATTCAGCACCCTCTATTACGGCCAATGGTGGCCACACACCGATACCGGCTTCATCTACCTGCGCGATGACCCCGCCAGCCAACGGGTATACGCCTGGGTGCAGACAATGAATGTTACCTACCCCAACGAAACAATACTGGTTGACTACAGCCTGAAAACGGGAGACACCACCGGTTACAGCGGCGGTGCTGTGGTTTCCATAGTTGCTATCGACAGTTTCCCGGTTGCCGGCCAATACCTCAAACGCTGGCTCGAAAGTAAAACCGGAGGCAAGAGTTATTTCAAACAATCTTTCGGCGTCGGCAACCGCACAGGCATCCTTCCGTGGGTGCTGTCCGCCTCCTCCGGAGAGAGATTAGTCTCCACCGATTTCTACTACAAGAACGATAGTGTGCATATTGAGTAGGGAGTTTCTTACTGTTGTAATTGGGTTTTATCTATCGGTGTTCACCGATCTCACCAGCTCTTCAAATTTCTCAGACCTTATAAAACCATTTTTCTTTTTGTCAAGATCTATCAACGATAAGTATCCCATTTCCACAAGATGCATCAGGTTCTTTCTGGCTGCTACAGTGGATACTGCCAATCTGTTCTCCGCTTCTTTTGATGTAAGCATCAAAGCCGGCTCTTTATAGAACCATTCCAGAATAAGTGCCTGCTTGTACGTTATGCTGTCTATTTTCATGAAGTTAGACAGTTTCATTTTTTCCTCGTTCTTCCGCTGTATGTAAGACCGCAACTCTTCAAACGAAAGTTTCATCGTTTTAAGGTTGAACAATATGAAGTAGGTGAGGTCGTGATCGTCTATCTCCGTGTATTGGTATGCCCTTGCATACTGCGCTTTGGCGCGCAATATCAGCCTGGATATGGAAAGATATTCTGTCAGCCAATATCCTTTGCGCAGCAGATACCAATAAAACAGCGCTCTCGCCGTTCTTCCGTTTCCATCGGCAAATGGGTGAATGTATCCTATCATAAAATGAATGATACAACCCTTTATCAGCGGATGAATGAATTGATCGTCATTGTCCTCATTAAAGAACACATACAGGTCATTCAGCAGCGCGTCTATCTCCACCACGTCCGGCGGATGGTGTACCACTTCTCCTGTTGCCGCGTCTATCACGTCTATATCATTATCGGCTCTGAAAGCCCCTTCCTCCGATGCCGCAACCATGGTGTTGGCGGTGACCAGTTTATGAAGGGCCAGCAGATTTTCTTTGTTCAACGGCTCCGCTTTTATCTCTAAGATCTTCTGGATGGTCACGTAATTATTCATGATCATCTGCTCAGACTTGTTAGTGGGTTTGGCATTTTTTCGCAGCATCTCCTTGGCTTTCTGCCGGGTAGTTGCCGCCCCCTCTATCTGGCTCGATGCGATAGCCTCTTCCATTATGGAGCTGATGAGGTACCGGTTCTTATCCTCTCTCGATACTATTGAAGTAGATTCAAGACTACCCCCTATATTCAGATCAAGGAAATGCAGGTATCCCTGCAGCATATCATTCACCGTCCACCTGAACTGATAACCGCCAAACTTCAAATGGGTGTAGCCCCCCATTCTTTTCAGTTTGGCCATCATCCATATATCTTCTGCCGGTATGTCTCCAACGGGCTTGTGTTTTACCTTATCCCAGAAATTATACTGCTCATGTATCTCCGATAAAACCTTTTGCGCGGCTTCATTCCCGGCTATAGAAGCATACTTGCTTAATATGGCCGGGTTAAATACAGGAGCTCTTTCCAACTTTCTCATTTCACCACTTTTGGAAATTATTGGAAACTTTGACAAAAAGTTTCTCATTTTTCAACACGAAAATAGCAAACTATTGGAAACTTTGACAAAAAGTTTCTCATTTTTTCGCAAACCGGGGGCAACGATTGTTGCGGAGTAAAAAGTACCATATACCGCAGGTTACATATCATACCTACAAAACGTACTACCATAAAACTATCTTTTGCCGGTTTTGGCGCACGGTTGTAACTTGTATAGTGGATCAGGAAAATGGAGCAATTTGGCTTGTATGATAATTTTATTTCACTTCTCACTTGGGAAGCGGATGAGAAGAAGTGCGCAATTTTTGCGCAGTTTTGGGAAGTACAATTGCACGGATCACGGCCATTTTCATTGATTATCAATAAAAACCTTCGCAGAAGAAAAATTGCTGCGCAGTGAGAAGTTCCCTGACCATCTATACTCTTTTTAACCTTTACTCAATTGCCCTATTCACTACCTTTGTTGCATGAATACAGATAGTAAACTGAGGAAACTGCTGAACGAGCGTATTTTGATCATCGATGGCGCCATGGGTACCATGATACAACGCTACAAACTGAACGAGGCCGATTACCGCGGCGACCGTTTCAAAGATTGGCATACCGATGTGAAAGGAAATAACGACCTGCTCTGTATCACCCGCCCCGACATCATCAAGGCGATCCATAAAGAATACCTTGCCGCCGGGGCCAACATCATCGAGACCAACACCTTCAACGGTCAGCGTGTATCCATGGCAGATTATGACATGCAACACCTGTCTGCCGAAATTAATGCCGCTGCTGCTCGCGTAGCTCGCGAGGCCATTGAAGAATATGGCCGCGAGACCGGCACCGATGTGAGCGACCGCTTTGTAGCCGGCGCCATAGGGCCTATGAATAAAACACTGTCGCTGTCGCCCGATGTGAACAACCCGGGTTACCGCGCCATCACCTTCGACGAAGTTGCCGATGCCTACTACGAACAGATACAGGCGCTGGTAGAGAACGGCACCGACATATTGCTTATCGAAACGATCTTCGATACGCTGAATGCCAAAGCCGCTATCTATGCGGTGAACAAATACTTCCGCGATACCAACCGCGAAAAACTTCCGGTAATGATCTCCGGCACCATCACCGATGCCTCCGGTCGCACCCTCAGCGGACAAACATTGGAAGCGTTCTATATTTCTGTCATGCACGCCAACCCCATCAGCATCGGTCTGAACTGCGCGCTGGGAGCTGCCGAGATGCGCCCGCACGTGGAAGAACTGTCTGACCTGGCAGCTTGCTATGTAAGTGCATATCCTAACGCCGGCCTGCCAAACGCCATGGGCGAATATGACGAAACGCCGGAACAGACCGCCGCCATTGTGGCCGAGTGGGCTAAGGAAGGTTGGGTGAACATGCTGGGTGGCTGCTGCGGCACCACTCCGCCACACATTGCTGCCATCGCAAAAGCTGTAAAGGGTATTGCACCTCGTCCGCTTCCGGTACTTGCCGAAATGTAATAATGTTGCCGTCATGCTGCTCCGCCTCTCAACCCTGTTCTCTTTGTGCGTCGCTCTTTTGGGTGCGCCCCGCAACACTTGGGCAACGGTGAAACTCAGCGGCATCGTTACGAATAAGGTCAGCGACAGTATTTCAGTATCGTTCAGCAACAACAAACTGGCATACTATCCGCAAGACCATTTTGCACACCCCGATGGGCAGGGACGGTTCACAATGGAATTTGCTTTTCCGGCGGGGATGTTTGTTCAGGCCGAGATAAAGCACGGCCGCCACATTTGCGAGGTCATGCTGCAAGATGGTGACAGCCTGGTATTGCAGGTAGATACCAAACGCTTCGATAGCAGTATACGCTTCTCGGGTCGTGGGGCTGCCATTCAGAATTTTGTGGCACAGCATACACTGGCGCGGGGCCGCATCAACCAATACAATACGCGCCTGCGCAACCATGTGGGTCTCGCCCCCGATGCCTACGTTGCCGCGATAGAAAAAGAGAAAAAAGATGAGTTCGACTTCACCAACGCGCATCGCAAGGGTCTGCCTGAGAATTTCGTCTCCTTCTGGAATGCGCACTTCACGTATTTCAATTATTTCTTCCTGCAGCAATACCCGCAGATGCACGAGATATTTGTGAAGAACCGCTACACCGACACAATACCCGATGCGAACTACGCGGTGATAAAAGAGCTGCCCGTCCGCTTCGATGACAAGCTCATTCATGTGCCGGCATATCTTCTATATCTGTCGGGCATATTCGAAAGTAAACTGAAGGCTGCCGGATATGCACAACCACTGAGCACCGGCAACAACGCAACGCTCTTTCTCGATAGTGTGAACAGCCTTGCAGCACAACAGATGCCGCCAAAGAGTGCCGAGTATTTTTTCGCGCAGAGCCTCTATGGAAGGGCCCGCAACCAGCCAATAGAACGCACACGCGCACAACACGCCGATTTCAAAAAACGGTGGCCCGTAAGTGAGTATGCTGAAATGGTTGATAAGCAGGTGGCCCTTGCAGAGCGGCTTTCGCCGGGGCAGCCCGCACCCGATCTCGATATCACCATGGCCAATGGCGCTCACAAAAAACTCAGCGACCTCAAGGGCAAGGTTGTTTACCTCAGCTTCTGGTCGGCAAAGGTGAAACAAACGGTTGGCCTCATGCGCGCCGACAAAAAGATACGCGAGGTGTTCGTGAACAAACCGGTTGAGTTTGTGTACGTATGTATAGACGATGACTCGGCCGGTGCCAAGGGCGTTCTGGAACAACTGAAGCTGGAAGGCAATTTTGTTTGGACAACAGGTAACTGGTATGCACCCGAAGCGCTGGCCTATGGCGTGCAGGGGTTGCCGGCACATTACCTCATAGATACCAACGGCAACTTTGCGGTGCAGAACCCACCCAACGCCATGCAGAAGACGGAGCTCATCGTGGCCATCTCAAAACTGTACTGATCCTTTTATCAGGCCAGTTTTTTCACAGCGTTCAGAAAAGCTTCAATGTCTTTTTCGGCTGTGTCCCAGGCACACATCAGGCGTACCTCGTGAGTGCTTTCTTTCCACACATAAAACGGAAAGTGCTCTTGCAGCGGTTCGTACCAATGGCGCGGAATCTCAGCAAATACGGCATTGGCCTGCGTCGGTTTGGTGATAGTCACACCGGGAATTGCGCCCAGCCCAGCATGCAGTTTTTGTGCCATCGCGTTGGCATGACCCGCTGTTGTCTTCCAAAGTTCCGTGCGCAGCATGGCGTCAAACTGTGCTGCTATGAAACGTGTTTTGGAGGCGAGCTGCATCACCTGCTTGTGTTTGAAGGCTATGTGTTTTGCCAGGTCTTTATTGAAGACCACAACCGCCTCGCCAAACATCATACCGGCCTTGGTACCGCCCAGCGAAAGTATGTCCACACCGGCCGCCGAGCTGATATCGGCCAGACTGCAACCCAAAGAAGCGGCGGCATTAAAGAACCGCGAGCCGTCCATGTGCAAGTACAGTCCATGCTCGCGACACAGTGCCGAGATCGCTTTGATCTCTTCGGGTGTGTAGATGGTGCCGTATTCGGTGGCCTGTGTTATGGATAGCAGTGTGGCTTGTGCATAGTGCACATCGCCCTTGCGAATGAGGCGTGTTTTTATTGTCTCCACATCCAGCTTGCCGTGGTCGTTGGCGGTGAGCGGGAAGAAGCGACAACCGGTGAAGGTTTCAGGTGCTGAAGATTCATCGCAGTATATATGAGATGTGTCGGCACAGAGTATGGCATTATATGATTGAGTGGCACTGCTGATGCTCAGTACGTTGGCACCGGTGCCGTTGAACACAAAGAACACCTGAGCCTCTGCACCAAAGATCTCTTGGAATAGTTGTGTGGCGCGTGCGGTTACTTCATCGGCACCGTAAGAACGGGCGTGAGCGGTGTTGGCTGCTGCCAATGCTTCCATGATCTGTGGCAATACACCTGCGTAATTATCGCTTGCGAAACTCTTCATCGGTTGGTTATTTGCGGCTAAAATTAGTTGATTTCCTTACTTTAGTGTGGATAACAAAAATAAGCCACAATATGACCCGGATACTGTTGCCTGTATTGTTATTATTATCTGTCTGCTGCTGCGGACAGCGCACCGTTACTATGAACAGGTTGTGGGAAGAACCTCAGGTACATGTAGCATTCCAGGGATATGTGATCTCCTTCCGCATAAAGGATATTGACAAAGCGCTGCTGTTACTTGCCGAGACCGGTGACTCTACCTACGGACTCAGTTCGCGCCTCGATACCTTGGGCAGATATGAACTGGAACTGTATCCTGCCATAAGGAACCAATACCGCACCCGGCTGGAACCGTTGCTACAACGGGGTGTAGGTGCATTTCTTATTTTGTCGGGCAGGGCCGAGATAAGGAATCCCAAACATAAAAATGTACCATCCGTTACCGCCGACATCACCGATGGCACACGCGATGAACCGACCATGTTAGTTAACTTCTACGACCCTAAAAACAACCGCCTGCTATTTATGGGTCACATGGCCACAGAGATGTATAACAAAGACCCGGGGTTGGATTGAGTTAACTTGTCAAGTCACAATCGAGTGTAACAGTTCGTGTCTCGATAATAATATATCTGAACGTTTATTAGAGCGAGAGCAACGTGTAAATAAAAACGGAGAGGCCGTTGCTCTCCGTTTTTATTTGAGTGCGGCTGTGTTGTTAATGTGCGAAATGTTTTATTGAGGATTTTACGGCTATTGAGATTTTTCTTCAAGGTTTTTGATCATTGTGTACAACATCTTTGACTGTTCCTCATAACTGGCTCTCAATTCCCGATATTGCTCTTCGGAAATTTCTCTTTCAACAAATAGAAATTCGATTAGCGAGGCACATTCGAGTGCGGAACTTCTAGCTGTTACAAAAAAATTTCTGCGGTCTTTTTTAGCAAATCGCCCCGAACCCTCCGCAATATTCAACTGAATACTCAAACTCGCTCTGCCAAGCTGATCTTTGAAATATCGTGGAATTGCAATATCGGTCTTAAGTAGTCGGTATATCTTTTGATTTTGAGCAAAAGCCCTTTTGTAAACTTCAAGGTTTTCAAATGTGAACATTGTATAAAAGTAATATCAGTAGGGAAAAAGGAAAAGCCGTAAAACAGAAAGGAAAAAGGAAACAGAAACAGTGCGAGTGAACAGGAAAGAACAGAAACAGGCTACGCACTGTTGCTTCGCACTGTTTCTGTTCTTGTGCGGGTGGAGGGACTCGAACCCCCAAGCCTCGCAGCACCAGATCCTAAGTCTGGCGTGTCTACCAATTTCACCACACCCGCATTTGGGACTGCAAATGTAGTCAAATGAACGAGAAAACCCCGTTTTTTTGGGTTTTGTGAGTTACTGCGGGTTTGCCAACGTGTTATTCACAATTAACTGCTTCATTTTCAACAAACTGGTGGAATGCGCCGTAAAAGTTACATTACCATTATCTTATTGTTAGATAACACTTAATTGCTGTTGGTAAGTGCATACTTAGGCGTAAGTAACTAACACACAAACGGCAGAAAGTACTTTTCAGATAATGAGGGCGGGAAAATTTTTTCGGTTGTTAGACCTAATCCACACCGTGCTACGATATTAACCTACTCTTATTTGCCAACATCAATGTTTATTCACAATCCACATCAATGCTGTGAGATAGGCTATTTTACTACATTCTACGGTGTTGATAACCATAGAGCGCTATGTGTATAAAGTCAACTTCTGATAATAGCAATAGGGATAACCCTAATTATTCCCCTAATCCACCACCGTAATAGTAATAGTCCTTTTTTTAAAAAAATTTTGATTTACTATTATTACAGATGTGGAAATTGTGAAGTGGTACGGAATTTGTGTTCTAATTTTGTTGTTATTTCATTCTTTAGAACTGTATCATGAGTCAGACGTTGGAAGAATTGGGTTATCTGGATATTGAAGTAGATCCTACCTTGGATCTTTTTGCTGAGATAGAAAAACTAAAGAAGGAAAAGAACGCTGTTATCCTGGCGCACTATTATCAGGAGCCTGACATACAGGACATTGCAGATTATATTGGTGACAGTCTGGGTTTGGCCAGAAATGCGGCTAAGACCGATGCTGACATTATAGTTTTTGCCGGTGTTCATTTTATGGCTGAAACAGCCAAAATTCTCAATCCAACAAAAAAGGTATTGATACCTGATCTGAAGGCAGGTTGTTCTTTAAGCGATAGTTGTCCACCAGATCTGTTCAGGAAGTTTAAGGAACAACATCCGGAACATACTGTAATTTCTTATATCAACTGTTCAGCAGGAATAAAGGCTCTAAGTGATATTATTTGTACTTCTTCTAATGCGAAAGCAATAGTTGATAGTTTGCCTATTGACGAGAAGATAATATTTGCTCCAGATAAGAACCTGGGTGCTTATATTAACAAGGTTACCGGGCGTGATATGTTGTTGTGGAACGGCACTTGTATGGTACATGAGCTGTTTTCGTTAGAGAAGATAACAAAGTTGAAGACGAGACATCCAGAGGCGAAACTTATTGCTCATCCTGAATGTGAAGAGGCTGTATTGAGGATAGCAGATTTTGTGGGTAGTACTACTGCATTGCTGGAGTATTCGCAGAATGATAGTTGTGATACGTTTATTGTAGCTACTGAATCCGGTATATTACATAAAATGATACAGGGTTCTCCTACGAAGACGTTTATTGCCGCTCCTCCTGACAATGCTTGTGCTTGCAATGATTGTCCTCACATGAAACGAAATACTTTAGAGAAGATCTACGTTTGTCTGAAGTATGAGCAACCTGAGATACTGATGGATGAGTCTTTGAGCTGTCTCTTATACAC